>NZ_CAXBLF010000001.1:0-209589 GCF_963976535.1 uncultured Algibacter sp.
ACTTTTTTATCCAAAAATAATATTATTCCCCAACTTTTACGTGTGACCCAAAATAAGGCCTCTTTTAGAAGAAGGAATTTCAAATAAACTTCTAATAGGTAGTGAGGATTCGCATAAAAGATGGTCACAATCAATTAAACTTATCAATGGATATGAAGTACTTTTAAAGAAAGATTCTATTGAGAATAGATTAAAAGAAGCTGCAGATATATTTTTTAATGATGATTTTAATTCTTTAGAGGTATATATTTTAGGAGTAGAAAAAGATCTTAAATTAAATTCAATTCAAACAGCTTTTGAATAAAGTCTAAAAAGTATTCATGCGTTAGGGATTGAACGGGATGTTTGAGCTCGCCGACGTAGGAGGAAGCGAGTAGTGAAAGCCCGACCCTTGCGGTAACGCCCAACTTCTCGATACAATTCCGATAAGAAAAATCGAAATCCCCCGCTACCGCTAAGCTCCTGCTTAGTGGCGGTAACAGTGGTAAAAAAAATATCCTTCAGTAATTGGTAATTTGTAGTGGAGGACTAAATTCCGCAATAGTGATTGCAGCGGCATCCTTTTTAAAAAACAAAAGTGTTATAAATTTTGTTTAGAGATAAAAATTGGCAGATAGCCACATCTTTTGTCCTCACTATGACGTTTTAAAAAGATATAGCGGAAAGCGCGGTGCTTTAGCAATTGCCCAAAAAATTATTAAAAGCGTTGATATTAGAATAAGATTGCCACAACCTAAAGGTTTCGCAATGATGTATAAAAACAAAAAACCCGCTAACTTTAAAAGTAGCGGGTTTTTTAATTATTTAATTTGATTACCATCTTTGTCAAAAAAATGATATTCTAGGTATGTGTAAGCATCTCTTGGTAAAACTTTAACCCATTTTTTGTGCTCTAAAAACCATTTAGAACGTACAGATGGAATACCTTTTGTTAAAAAGGCAGCTATAAAAGGATGTGTGTTTAAAGTCAGCTTTTTATAGTCTTTTTTAATTAGTTTTTCAAGATCGTGATTTATTTTTTGAAGCAACCCTATAGGTGCTTCAACCTCAGCGCCATTAATAATACCGTCTGGATTTTCCTCGCGGGTTTTAATGTTCATTTCTGGGCGAACACGTTGTCTTGTAATTTGTATCAATCCAAATTTACTTGGAGGCAATATTTTATGTTTTGCTCTATCATCTTTCATTTCATCACGAAGATGGTTGAACAATTTTTGCCTGTTTTCAGCACTGGTCATGTCAATAAAATCTACTACAATGATACCGCCCATATCACGCAAGCGTAATTGACGAGCCATTTCTGTAGCAGCTATTAAATTTACTTCTAATGCTGTATCCTCTTGATTGTTTGCTTTGTTTGATCTGTTTCCGCTGTTTACATCTATAACATGTAGTGCTTCGGTGTGTTCAATTATCAAATAGGCACCTTTAGCCATAGAAACGGTTTTTCCAAACGAGGTTTTAATTTGTCTTTCAATTCCAAATTTTTCAAAAATTGGAACTTTTGACTGATACAATTTAACTATTGATTCTTTGTTAGGTGCAATTTCTTGCACGTAATCTTTAATTTGATAGTAGAGCTCTTCATCATCAACAGTAATTCCTGTAAAGGAATCATTGAATATGTCTCGTAAAATTGACGAGGCTTTATTCATTTCTCCTAATACTTTACTGGGGTGATGTGCTCTGTGTAGCTTTTTACACATTGCCGTCCAACGACTAAGCAAATTTTGTAAATCTTTATCTAGTTCAGCTACTTTTTTGCCTTGTGCTACAGTACGAATAATAACGCCAAAACCTTGGGGAGTAATACTCTTTACCAAGCGTTTTAGTCGGTCTTTTTCTTCGCGGTCTTCTATTTTTTGAGAAACAGAAATTCTGCTAGAAAAAGGCACTAAAACAATATATCTGCCTGCAATAGAAAGCTCTGAGCTTATTCTAGGGCCTTTTGTCGATATAGGTTCTTTTACGATTTGTACTAATAGCGATTGATTTGATTTTAAGGCATCTGCAATTTTGCCGCCTTTATCAATATCTTTTTCAAATGGAAAATTTTTTAAAGAAAAATCTTTTAGTTTACCTGTGCTTACACGTTTTGTGAATTTTAAAAGAGAAGGTAATTTAGGCCCTAAATCATGATAATGCAAAAAGGCATCTTTCTCATAACCTACATTAACAAATGCAGCATTTAGTCCAGGAACGGCTTTTCTGATTTTGGCTATAAACACATCACCAACAGCAAAGTCGTTACTATCTTCATCTTTCTGTAATTCAATAAGTTTTCCATCTTTTAATAAGGCAAAATCAACATTGTCGGAACTAGATCTAATGATCAATTCTTTATCCATTCAGTTAATTTTTATCCATACGCTCTAGTTAAGAGTTAAAAGTAAAAGTTAAGAATTGAAATTTTATAGAATAACAACCAATAACTAATAACCACTAACTAACAACCAAATTATACAGATGGATTATACATTATTTTTTAATCTGATAATTAATATTATTTTTTAATCGTCAGATTGAATGCCTTAATTAATCTAAATAGTTTAAGACTAACTTTTTTCTAAGGCATTTCACAGGATTTTAAATCCGTGGAGTTCATAAAACACCAAAGGCGTTAAAAAATTAATGAACTCATTTCAATGAACTTTTTAATAAATCCCCGAAGGGGATTTAGGGGGTTTTAAAACCAAAAAAAGTAGCTAATCTAACTACTTTTTTGATTTATTTTTTCTTTTTGTGACGGTTAGCGCGTCTACGTTTTTTACGTTTGTGCGTCGCTACCTTATGTCTTTTACGTTTTTTACCACTTGGCATAAATAGTGTATTTTTAAATTAATAATTCGTTTAATACTGAAACAAGTTCAGCACGCGTGCTTTATTTAACGTCTACATTTGTTTTAACGCCTTCTACAAAAACTTTTGCAGGCTTAAATGCAGGGATATTATGAGCAGGTATTTTAATGGTTGTGTTTTTAGAAATGTTTCTACCTGTTTTTTCAGCTCTAGTTTTAATTATAAAGCTTCCAAAACCTCTTAGGTAAACATTATCACCACCTTCTAAAGAAGTTTTTACTTCTTCCATAAATGTTTCAACAGTTGCTTGAACATCTCCTTTTTCAATTCCTAATTTCTCAGAAATTTTTGCTACTAAATCAGCCTTCGTCATTTTAATATATTATTTTTTGTGTTATTCTAAATTCTAAAAGGGATGCAAATATAGGAATTTAATATTCAATATTTCAAACCTAATTCACTAAAATTTAATATTATAAACGTTTATTTTTGTTTGCTCTATTAATTGAATTCATGATATTTTCAAAAACCTTAACGTATTGGTATTCAAACAATAAGCGAAATTTGCCTTGGCGAGAAACTAAAACCCCATATTACATTTGGTTATCGGAAATCATTTTGCAGCAAACCCAAGTAAAACAGGGGTTGCCATATTATGAAGCTTTTGTTAGCAAATACCCAACAGTTTTTCATTTGGCAAAAGCTGATGAAAGCGATGTTTTAAAACTTTGGCAAGGCCTTGGCTATTATTCTCGCGCTAGAAATTTACATGCATCTGCTAAGTACGTCGCCATTGAGTTGAAAGGAAAATTTCCAGATAATTATAAGAATTTACTAAAACTAAAAGGTGTTGGCGATTATACGGCAAGTGCCATAGCTTCTATTTGTTTTAATGAGCCCGCTGCTGTAGTAGATGGGAATGTATATCGCGTACTGTCCAGATATTTTGGAATTGATACACCTATAAATTCTTCAAAAGGAGCGAAAGAATTTAAAGCTTTAGCGCAAGAGTTAATTGATGAAAAACATCCTGCAGAATTTAATCAAGCTATTATGGAGTTTGGTGCTACGCAATGCAAGCCCAAAAACCCGTATTGTCATATTTGTATTTTTAATGATGGGTGTATCGCTTTTAATACCAATAGAATAGCTGAATTACCAGTAAAAATTAAATCCGCGAAAGCGAAAAAAAAGCATTTCAATTTTTTAGTGTTTATTTCTGAAGATGACAAAACAATTCTAGAAAAAAGAGAAGGCAAGGGGATCTGGCAAAATTTATATCAGTTTCCTTTAATTGAAACTGAAAAGAATATTGATGTTAAAAGTTTTAAAAAGCAGATTGAAAATGAGGATTTATTGAGAGATGTGTCTTTTGAATTGTCCTTGTATAATAAGGAAGCTATTGTACACAAATTATCGCATCAACATTTATATACTAAATTTTGGATTCTGAATGTAGATAAGTTGTCTGTTGAAGGGGTTTCAATAAGTAACATTCAAAATTATGCAGTGCCAATTTTACTAGGAAATTTTATTGAATCATTTAATTTTCAATAGAATAGTCTAAGTAATCATATTTTTTTATTAATTTTAAAAAAATGTGAAGCAAATGAGTAGTTTTGCACTCTATATAAAAAACATAAATTATGTCTGGAACTTTAAATAAAGTAATGCTTATTGGTAATTTAGGTGATGAAGTAAAAATGCATTATTTTGAAGGTGGCGGTTGTGTTGGTCGTTTTCCAATTGCTACTAGCGAAACCTATACAAGCAAGCAAACTAACGAGCGCATTACAAATACTGAATGGCACAATATTATAGTAAGAAATAAAGGAGCGGAAATTTGTGAAAAATATTTAAGTAAAGGCGATAAGGTGTATGTTGAAGGTAGGATAAAGACCAGAAAATGGCAAGATGATAAGGGTAATGATAGATATTCTACCGAAATTCAATGTACCGATTTCACATTTCTTTCAACTAAAAAAGAAAGCGCAAATAATGCTTCAAATACTCCAGCTACAGAGAAACCTACTGAAAGCCAGCAACCAACAAGTCAGCCCATAGAAGATGAAAAAGATGATCTTCCATTTTAATAATATTCTCGATAACTTATCGAGAACTCTATGTTTAACTAAACCATTAGTAATTGGATCCTGACCCCGCGAGTTGTATACTTTTAATTATGGCAATTGACGTTTCAGTTGTTTTTAGTTTTGCATTATTGTTTTTACTTCTATTGTGTTCCGCGCTTATCTCTGGTGCCGAAGTGGCACTGTTTTCTTTGAATAGAGGTGATGTAGAACCAGGTTTAGAGCAAAAATCAAAGCGTATTGAAATTATTGCTAAACTTTTAGAACGCCCCAAAAAACTATTAGCTACTATATTAGTAGCCAATAATTTTATAAACATAGCCATTGTTATTTTGTTTGCCTTTTTAGGAGATCTTATTTTTGAAAGCGTTGCAAATCCACAGATTAAGTTTATTGTTGAGGTTGTAGTAGTTGCTTTTTTAATTTTGCTTTTTGGTGAAATTTTACCAAAAATTTATGCCAGCAGAAATAACTTAAAGTTTGCCACTTTTATGGCTTACCCACTTAAGGTTTTAGATGTAGTTTTGTCGCCTATTAGTTTGCCCATGCGCAGTGTAACTATAGGGATTCACAATAAATTAGGAAAGCAAAAATCTAATTTGAGTGTGGACCAATTGTCTCAAGCTTTACAGCTTACCAGTAAAGAAGATACCACTAAAGAGGAGCACAAAATTTTACAAGGTATCGTGTCTTTTGGTAATACAGACACAAAACAGGTTATGCGTCCGCGTATTGATATTTTCGCATTGAAAATAGAACAGAAATATCTTGAAATTATGCCAGAAATTATTGAAAATGGTTATTCAAGAATTCCTGTATATCGAGATAATATGGATACCATTGAGGGGATTTTATATGTAAAAGATTTGTTGCCTTATATAGATAGAAAAAAATTTGATTGGACAAGCTTATTGCGCGAGCCTTTCTTTGTTCCAGAGAATAAAAAATTAGACGATTTAATGGCAGAATTTCAAGAAAAGAAAGTGCATTTAGCCGTTGTTGTTGACGAATATGGAGGAACTTCTGGTTTAATTTCTTTAGAAGATATAATTGAAGAAATTGTTGGAGATATTAGTGATGAGTTTGACGATGAGGATTTAATGTATTCTAAATTAGATGATAATAATTATGTATTTGAAGGCAAAACAGCTTTAAAAGATTTTTATAAAATTATAAAGATTGAAGATGATGTTGTTTTTGAAGACAATAAAGGTGAAGCAGAAACTGTTGCAGGTTTTGTGTTAGAAATATCTGGTAGTTTCCCGAAACTGAATAGTAAAATAAATTTTGAAAATTACGTTTTTACTATTGAGGCTATGGATAAAAAAAGGATTAAGCTTGTTAAATTCACCATATTATAAATTACTGAAAACTACCACTGAAAACTGAAAACTTCATGATTTTGAAAACGAATTATACTTACTTACTTAAAAGTATTCTATTATCTTATGTGTTCGTGCTACTATCATGTGGTGAAGATTATGTGCCAAAACCAAAAGCAGAATTAAGGTTGGAATACCCAAGAGCAAATTATGTTGATATAAATTTAGAATTGCCATTTACGTTCGATAAAAATTTACTAGCTACAAAAGTGGTTTCAAAACAATTAAAATCAGTTACTCAAAGCTATGGCGTTAATTTAGAGTATCCAACGTTAAAAGGCACTATTTTTTTAACGTATAAGGCTATAGAAAAAGACAAAAAAATTTTAATAGATTTTTTAAGAGATGCTCAAAAATTTACTTTAGAACACACAAAAAAAGCGGATGAAATCCCTGCTTATCCGTTTGAAGATAATGAAAGAAAGGTTTATGGAATGCTATCTGAAGTAAAAGGAAATGTAGCATCACCAGCACAGTTTTATGTAACGGATAGTGTGAATCATTTCTTAACAGGTTCTTTGTACTTCTACGCTAAACCAAATTACGATTCTATTTTACCTGCTGCTGATTATTTGCAAAAGGATATTAAGCGTATAATGGAAACGGTTACTTGGAAATAAACAAAAAAAGACCTGTCAGGTTTTAAAAACCTGACAGGTCTGTATAATGTATAGAATAACTTTCCTTAAGCTTCCTTTTTAGTACAACATGCTTTTTTACAATCTGATTCACAGCTTTTTTTATCTTTTTCTGAACAACAAACCATTTTACAATCAGCAGCACATGCTTATTTTACAGAGAAACCTTCAACCATTTTCATATCGCTTACTTTATAAGTGTCTGATACTTTAGTAACAGCTTCTTCTAATGTTGTTGGTGTTACTTTGGCTTCGTTATATTCAACCATAGCTAGTTTTCTGTCAAAATCTACAGTTGCAGATTTTACGCCATCCATTTTGGAGATTTTCTTTTGAATAGTGGCAGCGCAACCTATTTGGCATGTCATACCATCAATCGTGAATTCCGCTTTAGCGTAAGTGGCATTCGGGTCTAATTCTTTTGCAACTTCAGTTTCAATTTTAACAGTTTTTACTTCTGGACTCTTTTCGTTTTTACAGCTAAATACAAAAGTTACCATTAGTGTAAGTGTTAAAACATGTTTTATAGTTTGCATTAAAATAATCTATAAATGTTTATATCACAAAACTACTAAATAGCGCGGTTTATTGTGTTAAAAAGTTGAATTTTGTGCTTTCAAAATCAAATTAATGAGTGGTATAAGTTCTAAATGGTTATATCTTATTGTTCTGTCGTTAATTTGGGGGAGTTCCTTTATCTTAATTAAAAAAGCACTTTTAGGGTTAACGCCTTATCAGTTAGGCGCTTTAAGGATTGTTATTACGGGACTGTTTTTATTTGCAATGGGCTTTAAAACCATAAAAACAATAAAACCTACAGATTGGAAATGGCTCACTATATCTGGAGTTTTAGGCTCGTTTATTCCTTCTTTTTTCTTCGCAATTGCTGAAACAGAAATAGACAGTGCTGTGGTTTCAGTTTTAAATTCCTTGGTCCCTCTAAATGCTATTTTGCTGGGTTTTGCTGTTTTTAAGATTACTTCAACTAAAAGGCAGCTAATAGGTGTTATTATTGGGTTTGTTGGAACATCGTTACTCATTTTAAAAGGCGCAGATTTAAACCCTAATCAAAATTATTGGTATGCTATATTCGTAATCTTGTCCACGTTAATGTATGGCACTAATGTAAATATTATAAAGAAGTATTTGCAACACATAAAACCGTTAACTATAGCTACAGGCAACTTTGTGGGTATTTTTATTCCAGCCGTTATCGTGTTGCTTTTTTCAGATTTCTTTTCAGAAGAAACATTTAGTCAGTCTAACTTTAAAATGGCCATGGTTTACATTACTATTTTATCTTTTTTTGGTACGGCTTTGGCTAAAATATTATTTAATAAGTTGGTGCAAATGTCTACACCAGTGTTTGCGTCATCGGTAACGTATTTAATGCCAATAGTGGCTTTAATGTGGGGATTTTTTGATGGTGAAACCTTTAGTTGGCTACAAGCTATTGCCAGTGTAATTATTTTATTAGGAGTGTATTTGTCTCATAAAAATCAATCATATAAGAAGTAAATGTATTCAAAATCAGTCCTTTAAAATAAAGTTTCCCATTGATAAATTATTTTTATTCAGGAATTTTCACGAAATTTAAGAGAATTAATTCCAATAAAAGATGAAAAATTTATCACTCCCCATTCGTTTTGGTTTAGTAACTAGTGCAGTGTTAATAGCTTATTTCTTAGTATTATCATTAGTAGATAAACATACAAATCCTGCATTTAGTTTTGTAAACGCTATCATTACGGGTATTGGAATTTATGAAGCGATTCGCTTAAGCAAACTTGAGAATCTAGATAATTTCTCTTATGGAGAAGGGTTTAAAACTGGAATTATTACGGGTTTTGTTGCCACTATAATTTTTACCATTTTCTTTTTGTTTTATGCAACGGAAGTTAATAGCGCCTTTTTATCAGAGTTGCTTCAAAAAATAAAAGGTGGTTTTAATGCAGATATTGGTATGGTAACTTTTGTGGTTGCTGTTATGGGGCTAGCTACAACAGTAGTTTCTTCACTTACGGTTATGCAACTTTTTAAAAAGACTAGAAATATCCCTCAAAATTGATAATAACGCTTGTAGATTAATTAATTAGCATTATATTTGCACTCATTTTTGAACAAAATTAATTAATAAAAACGTTACGCTATGTACGCAATTGTAGAGATAGCAGGGCATCAATTTAAAGTTGAAAAAGACCAAAGAGTTTTTGTTAACCGTTTACAAACTGAAGAAGGTAAGAAAGTTTCTTTCGATAATGTACTTCTTTTAGGTGATGGTGACAAAGTAACTGTAGGCGCCCCGGCTATAGATGGAGCACAAGTTAGTGCAAAAGTCTTAAAGCACCTTAAAGGTGATAAAGTAATAGTTTTCAAGAAGAAAAGACGTAAAGGTTACCGTGTAAAAAACGGACACAGACAATCTTTAACTGAAATCGTAATTGAAAGCATTGCTACTTCTGGAGCCAGAAAGGCAACCAAAGTTGAAAACGAGGAAGCTAAAAAAGCTGCTCCGAAAAAAGAAGTTAAAAAAGCAGAACCAAAAGTAGAAGCGAAAGCTGCTGCTCCTAAAGCTAAAAAAGCTGCACCTACTAAGGCTGCTGCTAAAAAAGCAACAGGGAAAGCTGACGATTTAAAGAAAATTGAAGGTATTGGTCCAAAAATTGCATCGACTTTAGTAGAGGCAGGAATCGCGACTTATGCAGATTTAGCTAAAGCTAAACCAGCTGCAATATCTGAAATCATCGCAGGTGTTCGTGGAAACCACGTAACTGATACTTGGCCAGCGCAAGCTAAATTAGCTGCTGATGGTAAATGGGATGAGCTTAAAAAATGGCAAGACGAATTAGATGGTGGTAAAGCTTAATTGCAAACCACTAAGTTTAACACTATAAAAACTTAAGACAATGGCTCATAAAAAAGGAGTTGGTAGTTCTAAAAATGGTAGAGAATCAGAATCAAAACGCTTAGGTGTTAAGATTTTTGGTGGACAAGCTGCTATTGCTGGAAACATTATCATAAGACAACGTGGTAATACGCATCACCCAGGTGAAAATGTATACCAAGGAAAAGATCATACATTACATGCATATGTTGATGGTCTTGTAAAATTCACAAAGAAAAAAGATAACAAATCTTATGTTTCTATTGAGCCTTTTGAGGTTTAGGAAATATTTTTCTTAAAATTTAAAAAACCCTTTCTGATTACAGAGAGGGTTTTTTATTTTTTCAAAATATCATTCACAATTTTTAAATGATGCTTAGTATGCATTTCTAAAAAACGAAGGGTTTGTTTTTTTGATAACATTCCAAAAATAAAATGCTTGAAATATGCTTTTTCGGGAAGTGTTTTTAGATTTTCAATATGTGTTCTAGCAGTTTGTAGTTGCGCGTTTAAATCTTCATTTTTAATAATTTCTGGTGGCAAAACATATTTTGGAGCTCTTACTTTTCCTCTAGGGAAATAGCCCAAAGGGAATAAAACAGAACGCCAAAAATTGAATTTTCGCTTGTATTCTTTAGGGTTAGAATTTTCAGTCCACTTGCTAACAGCATTAAATACTTTCAAGGCATGGTCTAATTGCCAACCCACCGTAGATTTTGAAACTTTAAGGTTTTCTTTATCTAGTAAAGGAATAAATGATTCTAACTTAGATAGCTGATTTTTTAAAATTGTTATTCTTTTATTACTCATACATTAATATTTAATTGTAAAAGGTATTAATTAAATCCTTAACTTTAAACTATTGCATTTGCAATTTGTGTATTTTATAACTTGAAATTAATTGATTATGCTGCCGTTTAGATCTGAAATTAGAAATTCCCCAACGCAATCAACCATTAAGATTTTTTTAAGTGATGAATCTTTAGATGGAAGAATTAAAAAACACTTAGAACATTTTAGTGAGATTGAAACCATTGAACTTACAGAAAGTATTAGCCAAAATAGAGCTGGTGAAAATATAACAGTATATTTAAAAGAGGGTGTTGATATCAATAAAATGAAACAATCGATTGAATCTAGTCTTTGGTGGTATTTTGAAGAGGATTTGGTGGATTGATAGAAGTTGTGTCTTCTGCGTTAGGGATTGAACGGTTTGTTTGATCCCGATGATAATCGGGAGAGTAGTGAGCCCGACCCCTTTTCGGGGTATCGCCCAAATAAAAAAATCCCAAACATTACTGCTTGGGATTTAAATTTTAGTTTCAATTTATAAGATTCCCGCCTTCGCGAGAATGAAATTAGTATCTGTAATGCTCTGGTTTATATGGGCCATCTACAGTTACACCAATATAACTTGCTTGATCGTTACGAAGCTCTGTTAACTCCACACCAATTTTAGCTAAGTGTAATTTTGCTACTTTTTCGTCTAGTGCCTTTGGAAGCATATATACATCGTTTCCGTAAGCATCTGCGTTAGTCCAAAGCTCGATTTGCGCTAAAGTTTGATTTGTAAATGAGTTACTCATTACAAAACTTGGGTGGCCTGTTGCGCAACCTAAGTTTACTAAACGCCCTTCGGCAAGTATGATAATATCTTTTCCGTCGATTGTATATTTGTCTACTTGAGGTTTAATCGTGTTTTTTGTATGTCCGTGGTTTTTGTTTAACCAAGCCATATCAATTTCATTATCAAAATGCCCAATGTTACATACAATAGCTTTGTCTTTTAAAGCTTCGAAATGATGACTCTGAACGATATCTTTATTTCCTGTAGTTGTAATTACAATATCTGTATTGCCAATAACAGTTTCTAGTTTTTTAACTTCAAAACCATCCATAGCCGCTTGAAGCGCACAAATAGGATCGATTTCTGTAACGGTTACAATACTTCCAGCACCTTTAAAAGAGGCTGCGGTACCTTTACCAACATCGCCATAACCACAAACGGTTACACGCTTTCCGGCTAACATAAGGTCTGTTGCACGACGAATTGCGTCTACTGCACTTTCTTTACATCCGTATTTGTTATCGAACTTAGATTTTGTAACAGAATCGTTAACATTAATGGCAGGCATTGGTAACGTTCCGTTTTTTACACGCTCGTATAACCTATGAACACCTGTTGTAGTTTCTTCTGATAAACCTTTAATTCCAGCTGCTAATTCTGGGTATTTATCTAACACCATATTAGTTAAATCTCCACCATCATCAAGAATCAGGTTTAGTGGTTTTCTGTCTTCACCAAAGAATAAGGTTTGCTCGATACACCAGTCAAATTCTTCTTCAGTCATGTCTTTCCATGCATATACCGAAGTTCCAGCAGCAGCAATTGCAGCCGCAGCTTGATCTTGTGTTGAGAATATGTTACAAGAACTCCAAGTAACTTCTGCGCCTAGAGCTTGTAAGGTTTCAATTAAAACGGCTGTTTGAATGGTCATGTGTAAACACCCAGCAATTCTTGAACCTTTTAGAGGTTGTTCATTTTTGTATTCTTCACGAAGACTCATAAGTCCTGGCATTTCAGCTTCTGCTAACTCTATTTCTTTTCGTCCCCAATCTGCAAGAGACATGTCTTTTACTTTGCTAGTTTCGTAAGGAATTGTTTTTGTGCTCATAGTATTTTTTCTTTTGTTTAAAAACCTAAAACTTGATTGCGAATGGTGCTTAATTTGGTTAAATTCGCTAACCAAATAATTTAATCGGCCTTAGGCGGTGCAAAGATAACTATTAACTTTTAGAATATTAAATGCCTTTATATAAAACCATTATCCCAAATTCACAAACTACTGTTAAAATCTGGAAGATTACGGAGTCTTATGAAGTTTTAATGGAGAAAGTTAGTTTGAAGCCAGTTGCTTTGGAACGTGTTTTAGGTATGAAAAGTGAATTGCACCAACGTGGGTTTTTGAGTGTTCGCCATTTATTACAAGAATTTGGATATACTGATGCTGATTTATTTTATGATGAAAACGGAAAGCCTCATTTAAAGGATGGTAAACAAATATCCATAACACATTCATTCAATTTTTCGGCAGTTATTGTTAGTAATTCTATAGTTGGTATTGATGTTGAAAAACAGCGCGATAAAATTAGTATAATAGCTCATAAATTTATTGACTATGAATTTGATTATTTGAACGAAGACGCTACTGATTACATAAAAAAGCTCACTGCTATTTGGTGTGTTAAAGAATCACTTTATAAACTTTTTTGCACTCCTGGATTAAGCTTTAAACAGCATTGTTTGGTTATCCCGTTTTCAATAAGCGATAAAGAAACCGTGGCTTGGATTGATTACGAAGAGGAAAAACACCGCTACAATATTAACTTTTTAGAGTTTGAGGGATTCACTTGTGCCTATGCTATAGCTTAATAAGAAAAAAGAGAATAGAGAAGAGAATAAAGAAAATCATTCGTGAATTTGTGGTAAAAAAAGAATATATATATCAAAGCATACTAAAATCAGTTTCTGCGAAAGAAAAATTATTGGCAGTATTAATTGATCCTGATAAATTTTCATTTGAAAATACAAGTAGTTTTATTAAGAAAGTAAATAAATCTATTGCAACGCATATCTTTGTTGGAGGTAGTATTGTTGATGAAAACACAACAGATAGTTTAGTTTCAGAAATAAAAAAGCAAACTAATTTACCAATTGTTTTATTTCCTGGAGATGTTACCCAAATTACCGATAAGGCAAATGCATTGCTGTTTTTATCTTTACTTTCGGGAAGAAACTCGGATTATTTAATTGGAAAACATGTGGAAGCAGTTTATAAATTATCTAAAACGCAACTTGAGGTACTTTCAACAGGTTATATTTTAATTGAAAGCGGCAAAGAAACAGCAGTGGAAAAGGTTACAGATACGAAACCAATGCCCAGAGAACATATTCAGAATATAATTGATACAGCAAAAGCAGGACAGCTGTTAGGAATGAAGCTTATATATTTGGAAGCTGGTAGCGGTGCTAAAGAACCAATTAGTAATAACATAATTGAAGGGGTTAAACAAGAATTAGATACCCCTTTGATAGTAGGAGGCGGCATTAGGAGTAAAATTCAATTGGAAAACGCTTATAATGCTGGAGCAGATTTAGTGGTTATCGGAACTGCTTTTGAAGAAGATGAATTATTTTTTGACGATTTACGAAAGTAAATTGTCATGCTGAACTCGTTTCAGCATCTCATAAAATCCTCATTGTCCTCCAGACATTTCCCCAAAGGGGAAAAATAAAATGAAGATTTGTAATTTGAAAAGAAGTTTAACCCATAACAATTTCTCTCCTTCGGAGAGATTAAGAGAGGATGAAAATATCAGTAGAATTGACTTTAACACCATTGCATGACGATTACGAACCTGCAATTATTAATTTTATCAAAAAACTGAGAGCATCTAATCTAAAAGTGCTTGAAAACCCATTAAGTACTCAGGTTTATGGCGAATATGATGACGTTATGCATCTACTTACTACCGAAATAAAAGAAGCCTTCGAACTTATTGAAAGCGGTTTATTGTTTATGAAAATTGTAAAATCTGATAGACACGATTATGAGCCCCATTTTTGAGTTTTTCTTTGGACAATATTCGCAATACGAAACTATAGATATTGTTCTTGAAATTGTAGCTGTGTTTTTTGGTTTTCTTTCTGTTTGGTTTTCAAAACAGAACAAGGTTTTGGTGTTTCCAACGGGTATGATAAGTACTGTTATTTTTGTGTATTTATTGTTAAAGTGGCAATTGTTAGGAGATATGATGATTAACGCTTATTACTTTATAATGAGTGTTTATGGATGGTACATTTGGACGAGGAAAGTTGACGAGACGCATGTTACACCAATTTCTACTATGTCTTTCAACGAAAAAAAAATAAGTATAGCCATATTTTTAGCAACCTTACTATTTGTTTATTTAGTTTACCAATCATTTGATAAATGGACGAGTTGGGTGGCTTATGTTGATACCATAACTACTGCTATATTTTTTGTTGGCATGTGGTTAATGGCAAGGCGAAAGCTAGAAAATTGGATTTTTTGGATTATTGGAGATATCATTTCTGTTCCCTTGTACTTTTACAAAGGTTTTACATTTACAAGTTTACAGTATTTAGGTTTTACATTTATTGCCATTTTTGGATATATTGCATGGAAGAAAAGTATAAACAACAACCCGCTAACTGCTTAAAAGTAGTTTTGTTCGGACCCGAATCTACTGGAAAAACAACATTGTCGCGTCAATTGGCACGCTATTTTAATTCGGTTTGGGTGCCAGAATATGCACGTGAATATCTCCAAAACAAATGGAATGACGAACGAAAAACCTGCGAACCAAAAGATTTATTACCCATTGCAGAAGGGCAAATGAAACTAGAAAATGACTTGGCACAAAAAACAAATTCTGTTTTAATTTGTGACACCGATTTGTTAGAAACCAAAGTGTATTCTGAAGCTTATTACATAGGGAGTTGCGACCCTTTACTAGAAAAATATGCCATAGAGAATTCATACGATTTGTATTTTTTAACTTATATTGATACACCTTGGGAAGCTGATGATTTGCGTGATAAACCTGAGCATAGAAAAGAAATGTTTGAGGCTTTTCAAAATGCATTAGTAACCTATAAAAGACCTTATGTACTTCTAAAAGGAGATAAAAAAACACGTTTAGAAACAGCGGTAAAGTATATAGACAAACTATTAAACCCCAAAGTATAATGTTTTCGGATAAAGATATTCAACAAATAGAAAGTAAAGGCATAACAACTGATCAAGTAAATGCACAAGTTTCACGATTAAAAGACGGTATGACTTTTTCTAATTTAGTGGCAGCAGCAACTATTGGTAAAGGTATTGAACGTTACGACAAAAATGAAATTCAAGAATTTATAGACTTATATGAAGCTAAACAAAACGAATTATCTATTGTCAAGTTTGTTCCAGCTTCAGGTGCTGCAACACGAATGTTCAAGTTTTTGTTTCAGTTTATTAAAGATTTTAAACCTTCAAAGGGAAGTATAGAAAAATACGCAGAAAGAAAAAATGATGCATTAATTGTAACTTTTATTGAGGAGTTAGAAAGGTTTCCATTTTACAATGAAGTCATATCAAAAGTTAGAAATGCCGATTCAGATTTTGACACATTTTCAGAAGATGAAAGATATTTGCAATTTGTAAAAACAATGCTTGATGCAAGTGGTCTCAATTATAGTTTTCTTCCAAAGGGACTGTTGCCTTTTCATAAATATGATGCGCTGATCAAAACAGCCTTTGAAGAGCATTTGTTTGAATCCACGCTTTATGCGACCTCTAATGGAAAAGCAAACCTTCATTTTACAGTATCTAAAAATCATCAATTATATTTTACAAATGAATTAAGTCGTATAAGAGAAGCGTTAGAAAAGAAAACCAAAACAACATTTAATGTGTCTTTTTCATATCAAAACGAAGCTACTGAAACAGTAGCGCTCACAGCTAAAGATGATGTGTTTAGAAATGATGATGGTTCTGTTTTATTTAGACCTGCTGGACATGGAGCGCTTTTAGAAAATTTAAATGAGTTAAATAACGATTTAATTTTTATAAAAAACATAGATAATATCGTTGTTTCAGATAGAAATATAAGCGTTTCAAATTTCAAGAAATTATTAGCAGGCGTTTTAATCGAAGCACAACAAAAGGTTTTTGATTACCTACATAAATTGGATGCTGGTAATTTGGGTGATACAGATTTTAAAGTGATGGCGTTATTTTTAAGGTACAGACTAAATGTGCCTATTGCTATTGATTTCGCAGATTATGCTGATAAAGAAAAAACAGCTTATTTAAAAAAGGAATTTAACAGGCCTGTTCGTGTTTGTGGAATGGTTAAAAATCAAGGTGAACCTGGTGGCGGTCCGTTTTGGGTTAAGGATGAAGATGGCAAAACATCATTACAAATTGTCGAGTTTGCTCAGATTAATTTTAGTAAAAAAGACCAACAAAGTATTGTTTATAAAGCCACTCATTTTAACCCAACAGATTTAGTTTGTGGTGTTAAAAATTATAAAGGCGAAAAGTTTGATTTAACACAATTTGTCGATCCTGAAGCCGCTTTTATTACTACTAAAACGCAAAACGGTGTGGATATAGAAGCTTTAGAACTTCCTGGATTGTGGAATGGAAGTATGGCGTATTGGAACTCTATTTTTGTTGAAGTGCCTCTTGAAACTTTCAACCCAGTTAAAACGGTAAATGATTTGTTAAAACCTGTTCATCAAGTATCCCATACCAATTAGGTTTTAAAATGAGCTATAAATAATTTGAATTATTTCTTGTTCAGATAAAATAGAAAATTAAAGCATAGCCATAGTTACGGTTTCATTTTATATTGAAATATGGGCGAGATAGAAACGAATTATATAGTTTATTTTAAAACCTAATTGGTGTTTATGTTTGATGAAGAAGACATACTAAAAGAGTTAACTTTTAAAGCTATTAGGAGTTCTGGGAGTGGTGGGCAACATGTTAACAAAGTGTCTTCAAAAGTCGAATTAATGTTTAATTTATCGGAATCACTCATTTTTAAAGATGACCAAAAAGAGCGTCTTCTAGATAAACTTCAGCATAGATTAACAAAAGAAGGTGTCCTTATTTTGCAATGTGGAGAAAGCCGAAGCCAGCATAAAAACAAAGACATTATTATTAAACGCTTTTTAGCGTTGATAAAAGATGCTTTAAAAGTTCCAAAAATACGTAAACCAACAAAAGTTCCGAAGTCTGTTATTAGAAAACGACTAAAAAGTAAGCGAAAACGTTCTGAAAAGAAGGCAAATAGACAAAAGCCAAACCTTGATTAAAAAAATCATAATTCGTAAATCGAAATCCAGAAATCTAACATATCTTTGCAGCGTTCTCATAAAAGGGGTGCTTAAATCAGTTGGCAGTCACAGTATTAAGTTAACAGTTATTCGAGATAATTTTTAACAATCAATATTGTAATTCTAACTTTGAAAAGCTGAGATCATACCCATTGAACCTAGAACAGATAATGCTGTTTAGGAAACGAGCGTTAAGAAAATGTCCAGTGGACATTTTTAGCGAGTGCGATAAGGTCATCAATGTTGTTTATTTACTTCTAAATCTTAATTAGCCTATAATTAAATATTTAAAAGAATTTAAAATCAACAATATGATTTCGTGTAAGTGAAACGTTCAAAAACCAATTATTAACAATAAAGAATAATGACCTCTTTTTATTCGATTTTAAATAATCGTAATGAAAAATTTATTTCTTTTTTTAACACTACTGGTTTTATCAGTCAGTGTCAATGCGCAACAAAATCAAAAAACTCAAGATTCAACTAAAACAGAAAAACTAGATGAAGTTTTAGTAAAAGCGGTTCGTGTGGATGCAGATTCTCCAATTACACATTCTAACATTTCTAAAAAAGCATTGGCAAAACGTAATTTAGGGCAGGATATTCCTGTTTTACTGAACTTTTTACCTTCGGTAGTAACAACAAGTGATGCTGGAGCTGGTGTTGGCTATACAGGGATTAGAGTGCGTGGAACGGATGCAACACGCGTAAATGTTACCATCAACGGAATTCCTTATAACGATCCTGAAAGTCAAGGCACGTTTTGGGTGAATTTAGGAGATTTTGCATCTTCAACAGAAAGTTTACAATTGCAGCGTGGTGTTGGTACATCAACTAATGGTTCTGGAGCTTTTGGAGCGAGTTTAAATTTGTTAACCGATGCCTCTTCAGAAGACCCTTCGGGAGAAATTGCTAATAGTTTTGGTAGTTTCGGTACAAGAAAACATACTGTAAAATTAAGCACAGGACAATTATATGCAGATACTGAGCGCAGTCGAAGTATTGAAATTTCTGGACGTTTTTCAAAGATAGACTCTGATGGTTATGTGGATAGAGCTTTCACAGATTTAAAGTCGTATTTCATACAAGGTGTTTACAAAGATGATAATACGTTAATTAAAGCATTAACTTTTGGGAATGTTGAACGGACGTATCAATCGTGGTTTGGATTAACAGCAGATCAGTTGCAAGAAGATCGTCGTCAAAATCCATATACTTACGAAAATGAAACGGACAACTATTGGCAAGACCATTACCAATTGCATTGGAATGAACGTATTGATAATTATTGGTCTACTAATCTTGGTTTAAATTATACCAAAGGGAAAGGCTATTTCGAACAATATAAACCAGAAGAATCAGCTGCAGATTTTAACAATTTAATAGAAGATGATTCGGATGTTATTGTTCGTAGATGGTTAGATAATAATTTCTATGTGTTGAACGCGAACGTGACTTATAAGAAAAACACATTAGAAATTATTTCCGGTTTATCTTATAGCTCTTACGATGGCGATCATTTTGGAGAAGTGATTTGGGGAAACGACTTAGGTCCAAATACGAATATTAGAGATCGTTATTATGAAGGTGATGCAACTAAAAATGACTTTAGTGTTTTTTCAAAAGCAACTTTCAAATTAGCTAAAAAATTCACTGGATTTGTTGATTTACAAGGGCGTTTTGTGAATTATAAAACCAATGGATTAAATTCTGATAGAGTTGAATTTGTAACAGATAATAATTTTAGTTTTTTCAATCCAAAAGTAGGTTTAACCTATAAACATTGTGATTTTAATAGTTTTTATGTGTCCTATGCCAGAGCGAATAGAGAGCCAAATCGTGATGATTTTAAAGTAGGTATTACCGAAAACGAAACTTTAAATGATATTGAATTGGGTTGGCGTTATAATAGTAAAAAAGCAAGTGTAAATACAAACCTATACTATATGTTTTACGAAAATCAATTGGTGTTAACAGGTGAGCTGGATGATGTTGGTAGTCCCATAAGAGCAACAAGCGGTAAAAGTTATAGATTAGGATTTGAGGTTGATGCCAATATTCAGTTTAATAAGCTATTTAGTACCTCGACAAATGTTGCTATAAGTAGTAATAAAAACAAAAATTTTTCATCTTCAATCAATGAAGAATTGGTAAATCTAGGAAATACTAATATCTCGTTTTCTCCAGAATTAGTAATTGGTAATGCTTTAAATTTCTTCCCAGTTGAACGTTTACAATTATCATTATTGAGCAAGTACGTTGGTGAACAATATATGGGAAATACCGATAATGATGGATCCCTTTTAGAAAGTTATTTTGTGAATGATTTCAATATTAATTATGAAATTAAGCCTAACAAGCTATTTAAATCAATCATATTGTCTGGATTGGTAAACAATATCTTCAATAAAAAGTATGTGTCAAATGGTTATTTTGGATCTTATGATTTCGATGATACATCAAGTCCAACAGGAACTACAACAGGATATTTTGCGGGATACTATCCACAGGCCACAACCAACTTTTTAGTTGGTGCTACTTTAAAATTTTAAGTTATCATTAGGGATGAGAAGCGTGGTTGGTATTCTATAAACTGCGCTTTTTTAATTAAAAATTAAAAGCGTATTACCATTTTGCTGCACACGGTAATTTTTCAAAGCACATCTTAAACCATCATTTCCGTCAGGTGCTCCAGTAACAAAATTGTATGTGTTGCCATCACCACATCCACATGTTCCGTTTAATCCAGAAGGAACAAGGGCAGAACAATCGTTTGGAGCGTGATTAGGGTCGCTAGCATCCCATGCATAAAAATCTACACCAGTACTAGCTACTATAACACCAGCATTTCCTTCATTTGGGATATAAACTGAGTTTCCCGCAAAAGCAAGTTGACTGTATTGTGGTAAAGATAAATCAATGGTAAAATTAACTCCGATATCAAGTAAGAATCTACAGTTTTTATCAACAACAGAATTACCGCTGCAAGACACTAAAAGGATAAATAATATTAAGCGATATAAAGACTTCATAATTCAGAGAAAATTGAAACGCAATTTACAATAAAAAGTAAAGTGCATATTTAAAAAATTAATGTAAATTCAGTTTGATAAAGAGCATTTTTTTAGATAATCTATTTAAAAATTTTGTATTTTTGTTGTACAATCTCGTGTAAGCGGGATTTTTTTATTTGCTGAACTCTAGCACTAAGCATGGTCTAAGTGTGTTTTTAGCATGTTTATATTAAGTAAACGATGAAGTTATGAGTAAAGTATCATACTATACACCTGAAGGATTAAAAAAATTAAGAGACGATTTAAGACAACTTAAAGATGTTGAGCGAGTAAAAGCATCAAGAGCAATTGCTGAAGCTAGAGATAAGGGCGATTTAAGTGAGAATGCAGAATATGATGCAGCTAAAGAAGCACAAGGTATGTTAGAAATGCGAATTTCTAAATTAGAAGATGCATTAGCTGGAGCGCGTGTTATAGACGAGTCTCAGTTAGATAATTCAAAAGTACTTGTACTCTCTAAAGTGAAAATAAAAAACCAAACCAATGGTATGGAAATGAATTATACTTTGGTTGCTGATGGTGAAACAGATTTGGCTTCAGGGAAAATTTCAGTGAATTCTCCTATTGGAAAAGGTTTGTTAGGAAAAGTGGTAGGTGATATTGCAGAAATACAGGTGCCTAATGGGACTATGAAATTTGACATTATCGAAATAACGAGATAGAAAAGTGTGGTTTTTATTTCCGCAAAGGGGGAAATCATTATAAATAATTACTGCTGCTTTTCAAATAGTTACAATCAAGTCTTTATTCTTGATTCTAAAAGCGTAGCGGTCTTTTGTCGGACACAAATGATAAATAATATATTATAAACCTATCAGGGTTCCAAAACTTGACAGGTCTGAAAACATAAATTATGGCTTCCATTTTCACAAAAATAGTAAACGGCGAACTTCCTTGTTATAAAATAGCAGAAACGGAAGATTTTTTAGCATTTCTTGATGTGAATCCAAATACTAAAGGGCATACACTTTGTATTCCTAAAAAAGAAGTTGATAAAATTTTTGATTTAGATGAAACCACTTATAATGCCTTAATGAGTTTTTCAAGAACTGTTGCCTTGGCTTTAAAAAAAGCAGTGCCTTGTAAGCGCATAGGAGTAAGTGTTATAGGTCTGGAAGTTCCTCATGCACATGTGCATTTAATTCCATTACAGTCTATGGAAGACGCTCGATTTACTCAAAAAGTTAAATTATCTCCAGAGGAATTTGAGGCCTTAGCAGAAGCTATCAAAGCGCAATTATAAATTCAAATAAAATAACAGTAAGAGAATTAGAGCGACCAACACTACAATTGTTGCAATAACAATCCAAGATGTTTTTTTAAGATAGGTTGATGAATTTTTTGGAGTAAACGCTTTTTTCTGATATTCAAAAACGCGATCAATATCATCAGTCCATTGCTCAGGATAAATTACCGATTTACATGTTTTACAAGTAATTTCATGACTAATTTCAGAAGTAATAGATTTATAAAATTTGGTTTCTTTTATTTTTTGCTTAAAATTTAATCGTAAACCATTTGTGCTAAAACATTCTGGACAATTGTTTTTTAGCGCGACTTCTTTAACCTCAATTAATTTTTCAGCCATAATATCTCAGTATTTATTCAAAAAAAAATCTATACTAAGCTTTGATTAGTGGTTTCCTTTGAAATTGTCATTCCCGTAAAAACGGGAATCTAAATATAGAATTTTGATTCCAAAAATCCTTTATTGTGCGCGTTTTAAACTTATTTGTATGGTGCTACCTTTATCTTTTTCAGATTGTAGAACCTTAATTTTCCCATCATGAAAATCTTCAATAATTCGTTTTGTGAGTGATAAACCTAATCCCCATCCTCGTTTTTTAGTGGTAAATCCAGGCTCAAAAATTTTATTAAAATCCTTTTTAGAGATGCCTTTTCCAGTATCAGTAATACTTATTTTTACATCATTCTCAAGCTGTGAAATTTCAACTATAAGTTTCCCTCTACCTTTCATCGCATCAATGGCATTTTTTACCAAATTTTCAATGGACCAACTATAAAGTTGTTTATTTAGATTTACGGGAATTTCCCCTTCAGGGATTATCAGATCAAAATCGATAAGTTTTGATGACCTTGTTTGTAAGTAGTCATAAGACTCAATAGTTTCTTTTATAATATCAGCTTTTTCTAAAATAGGTAACGAACCAATTTTGCTAAAACGTTCTGTAATAGTTTTTAATCGGTCAACATCTTTTTCAATTTCAACAATATAATCTGGGTTTACATTTTCGATTTTTAATATTTCAGTCCAACCAATTAAAGACGATAAAGGCGTGCCTATTTGATGTGCCGTTTCTTTTGCCATACCAGACCATAATTTGTTTTGGGTGGCATTTTTGTTACTACTGTAAAAAAAGAAAATGACGGCGCCAAATAGCACAATAATGAGTAATAATGCAAGCGGATAATATTTTAGTTTGTTGAGTAAAGGAGAGTTTCCGTAGTAAATAGTGCTAAAAATACGATTATCAGCTCTAACAATAATGGGTTCATTTTCGTTTTTAAATTTTTCTATAAGCTTTTTAAGATAAATTGGATCTTCAATTTTATTTAAATCGATATTATTTGAACTATTAAGATTCCCATCTTCATTTACCACAATCATTGGTGTTGAAGTGTTGCTATTTAAAATTTTAAGTGTTAAGTTGAGGTTCGCATTTGTGTCAGAATTTATAAATTCGGTTTGAGCAAACGACCAATTTTCCATCTTGGTCCGTTCTTCGTCTTTAAAATGCTGAAAAAACTCATAAGTTTTCCATAAAATAAGGGATACAATAGCGAAAGAAGCTATAACAATAATCCACCGGAATGCATTACTATGTTTTGTGAAAATCATTTAAAAAAGTAATTATACCAATTTAGTTTTAAAATGGCGTATTGATAATTTGAATTGTTTCCTGCCTGCCGGCAGGCAGGTTTGTTCAGATGAAATAGAAAATATAAGCATAGCCTTAGTTACAGTTTGATTTTATATTGAAAATATGAGCGAAAAAGAAACATAATTATATGCGTTATTTTAATGCTATATTGGTATTCTCTGGTAATATAATGCAAATCTGTTAATATTATTGTTCAAGTTGTTAGTAAGTCGGTTTTTAGATGCGTTATAGTTTAATTACATTTCCGCTGGTGGCAAATATTAACAGATTGTTGACAGAGGTAAACTAATGTTGAAAACTAGTTTAAATTATCATGTTTTTTTTGATTAGTTTTGTTAAAATTAAAAAGACAAATGGCCTCATTAGATCCAAAAAGCATATCAACCAGTAAATTACATGGTTATTTGTTGAGCGCTGTAGCCCCAAGGCCAATAGCCTTTGCAAGTACGCTTGATGCTGATGGAAATCCTAATTTGTCACCATTTAGTTTTTTTAATGTGTTTAGTGCGAATCCACCCATCCTGATTTTTTCTCCGGCTAGACGTGTTAGAGATAATACAACAAAGCATACTCTGGAGAATGCTGAATTAACAAAAGAAGTGGTTATAAATGTGGTGAATTATGATATGGTTCATCAAATGTCATTAAGCAGTACAGAATATCCTGTGGGTGTAAACGAGTTTGAAAAGGCTGGATTAACCATGTTAAAATCGGATCTGGTAAAACCTTATCGGGTAGCCGAATCACCTGTACAGTTTGAATGTAAGGTTAACGATATTATTAAGTTAGGAACTGAAGGTGGTGCAGGAAATTTAATTATTTGCGAAGTGGTTAAACTTCATGTTGATGATGAGGTACTTGATGAAAATAAGGTCATAAACCAAAAAAAATTAGATTTGGTAGCAAGAGCAGGAGGTAGCTATTATAGTCGTGCTAAAGCGGGATTTTTTAAAATACCAAAACCAATTGCAACATTAGGAATTGGTGTTGATAGTTTTCCAGACCATGTTAAAAATAGCATGATTTTAACAGGAAACGATTTAGGCATGTTAGGAAATATTGAAGTGCTGCCTACCGAAAATCAGGTAAATGCTTTTGTAGAAGAAGTTGGAGAGCGCTACCCTAATATAAAAACGGCAACACACAGAGAGAAACATAAATTAGCACGCAACTATCTTAGCTTTGGAGATATTGAAAGTGCTTGGAAAATACTATTAAGTTAAAACAATAAAATAAATTAAATACTAGTAAATGGAAGTTCAAGGAAGAATTAAAATGGTTGGAGAAACTCAAACTTTTGGAAGTAATGGGTTTAGAAAAAGAGAAATTGTAATAACAACTGAAGAGCAATACCCACAGCATATCATGGTGGAGTTTGTTCAAGATAAAACAGATTTATTAAATAGCTATCAAGTAGGTCAGCAAGTTAAAATAAGCATCAATTTGCGTGGTAGAGAATGGGTAAATCCTCAAGGCGAAACGAAATACTTTAATTCGATTCAAGGATGGAGAATTGAAGCATTGCAGGATGAAGCTGCAGGAACAAATATGCCTCCAGTGCCACCAGCAGATGCTTTTGCGCCTGCAGGAGATTTAAAAGAAGAAGATCACGACGATTTGCCTTTTTAAATAAAATAGTTTTTTATTTCCGCATAGGCGGAAATCTTATAAAATGAACCTCAATGTTTATTCTAACATTGAGGTTTTTATATGTACTGATACATGCAATACTTAAACGAAGATATCTGGTTTCCTGATGTGAATAAAGCTTCTCCTGAAGGTTTATTGGCGCTTGGAGGTGATTTGTGTGTTGAAAGGTTATTGCTAGCTTATAAAACGGGCATTTTCCCTTGGTTTGATACTGAAGAACCTCTTTTATGGTGGTCTCCAGACCCACGATTTGTATTGTTTCCTGAGAAATTAAAAGTTTCAAAAAGCATGAAACAGATTATGCGTAACAATGAGTTTATAATTACTGTAAATAAAGATTTTGAACAAGTAATTAACGAATGCTCAAAAGCAAAACGAAATGGGCAATCTGGAACTTGGATAACAGATGCGATGGTTGATGCTTATATAAAATTGCACCAACTTGGTTATGCGAAATCTGTTGAGGTTTGGCAAGATAAAAAGCTTGTTGCTGGAATTTACGGCATTGATTTAAACAATGGTGTGTTTTGCGGTGAAAGTATGTTTACAAAAGAAAGTAATGCTAGTAAAGTTGGGTTTATCAGTTTTGTTCAGAATACAAATTATAAACTTATAGACTGCCAAGTGTATACAAATCATTTGGAAAGTTTAGGGGCTGAGGAGATTTCTAGGGAAGCATTTTTGAAATATTTATAGTGTGATATTGAACTCCTTTAAACTGGAATTTCTTTTACCTGACAAACGTCATATTTTTTGATTTAAAAAATCCTGATATTAGTTTATTAAACATAGAATATGCTAACAATACAAGATTTTAAAGCACTTAAAACGAAAGAACAATTTATCAATCTTCTTAAAGCAAAACAACCTGAAGAGCATTTTAAGGACATACTTAATACGCTTACTTACGAAAAAGAGTTAAAAATGCTTCAGGCAGAATTAGTAGATCTTCAACAATGGGTTGCTAAGCACAATAAACGGGTATGTGTTATTTTTGAAGGCAGAGATGCGGCAGGAAAAGGAAGTGCTATACGACGTTTTATTGAGCATTTAAATCCCCGTTCTATGCGGGTTGTCGCTTTAACAAAACCTACAGATGTTGAAAAGGGGCAGTGGTATTTTAGACGCTATATTAAAGAAATGCCAAATCCAGGTGAAATCGTTTTTTTTGACAGAAGCTGGTACAATCGTGCTGTTGTAGAACCCGTTATGGGATTCTGTAATGAAGAAGAGTATGATAAATTTATGGTACAAGTTCCAGAGTTTGAACACATGCTTTATGAAGATGGAGTCGATTTAATAAAGTTTTGGTTTTCTATTTCTAAAGAAGAGCAAATACGAAGGTTTAATTCAAGATTACAAAGCCCATTAAAGCGTTGGAAATTTAGTCCAGTAGATCAAGAAGGCCAAAAACGTTGGGATGATTATACTAATTACAAAGAACAGATGTTTAGTAAAACGCACACGACTTTTAGTCCTTGGATTATCATAAAAACAAACGAAAAAAAAGAAGCACGTTTAGAAAGTATGCGTTACGTATTGTCTAAATTTAAATATGAAAACAAAGGCAATTCAGGAATAGAATTATTCCCAGATCCAAATATAGCACAACGTTATCACAGACTTGTTAAACAAATTGATTAAGATATACTATGACTAATAATATAACCGAAAAAGACTTAAAGAAGTTAAACTCTAAAAAAGGAATCATTCAGTTTTTATTAGATGATACGATTTCTGTTTCAAAAGTTTTAAGAAATTTGAATTATGAGTCTCGTTTAAAATCTTTACAAGAAGAATTAATAAGACTTCAGCATTGGGTTGAAGAGCATAATGAGAAAATTGTAATCATTTTTGAAGGGCGAGATGCTGCTGGAAAAGGTGGTGCCATTAGAAGAATGACCGAGCATTTAAATCCTAGAGAATTTAAAGTGGTTGCATTGCCAAAACCTTCTATTGAAGAAAAGGGACAATGGTATTTTCAAAGGTATATAAATAAATTACCACGAGAAGGTGAGATTGTTTTTTTTGATAGAAGTTGGTACAACAGAGCTATTGTAGAACCTGTAAATGGGTTTTGCTTTGATGAAGAATATCGTATTTTTATGAATCAAGTCAATCAGTTTGAACGTATGATAACTGAATCTGGAATTAGATTGGTAAAGTTTTATTTTTCTATTTCAAAAGATGAACAGCACCAACGTTTTGAAGACATAAAAACGAGTCCTTTAAAAAAATGGAAATACAGCGCTGTTGACCAAAAAGCATTGGAGCTATGGGATGATTATACAGACTATAAAAAGAAAATGTTTAAAAAAACTCATACTAAAACAGCGCCTTGGGTAATAATAAAAGCAAACAAAAAAACGAAAGCTAGAGTTGAAGCCATAGAGCATCTTTTAAGTGTGATGCCTTACCTTCCAAAAGATGAAGCAGTTATAGAGCATGTTGAAATTGAAGAAAAAGAAATTGATTAAACCTCATTATACCTAAAACAGCCAACTTCATGGTCATTCACCATACCTGTGGCTTGCATATGTGCATATATTACTGTAGAACCTACAAATTTGAATCCGCGCTTTTTTAAATCTTTACTTAAAGCATCGCTTAAAGCCGTGTTTGCCGGCGCATCTTGGTAGTTTTTTAAATTATTTTTAATAGGTTTCCCATCTACAAACGCCCAAATGTATTTGCTAAAACTTCCAAAATCTTCTTGAATTTTCATAAACGCTTGAGCATTACTCACTGTTGCATTTACTTTCAGTTTATTTCTTATAATTCCAGCATCTTGTAACAAAGCATCAATTTTATTTTGCTTGTATAATGCGATTTTTTTGTAATCGAAATGATCAAAAGCTTTTCTAAAATTTTCACGTTTACGTAATATAGTAATCCAACTTAAACCAGCTTGAAAAGTTTCTAAAATTAAAAATTCAAATAAAGTGTCATCGTCATAAACAGGATTGCCCCATTCATTATCGTGATAGGCTTCATATAGAACGTCACCTTCACACCAACCACATCTGTGTTTTTTCATTTTCTATCTATGATAATTTTTAAATAAAGCCCATATTGGGCATCTGTAAGGATTAAAGTAAAAGTATGACAAAAATCATCTTAATTAAAATTTCGAGGTATTAAATTTGCGCCAGAAGATTTTGTTCTAAAAAATAAATAATATGCATCCTATTATAAAAAAAAGTATTAATCGTAGTATCACTTATCAAGACTATAGAACCTTAGTTAAGCAGTTAGCTGATGAGCACTCTAATACAGGAATAGAAAAAACAGTAGCTTTAGCAAATTATACAAAGCTAAACGATAGACGCATGAAACGTTGGGATAAAACCATAAAAGTTTCTGAAGAGGTGCAACAAAAAATATTAGGATTTAATCAAAAATTGACATGGTTGATTATTACAGAGAGTTGGTGTGGTGATGCTGCCCATGTAATACCTGCACTTAACAAAATAGCGGAATTAAGCCCTAATATTGATGTTAAACTGGTACTAAGGGATGAGAATCCTGAACTAATGGATATGTTCTTAACTAATGGTGCAAGAGCAATTGCTAAGGTTATTATGATTGATAACAAAACAGGTGAAGTTTTAAATACTTATGGGCCAAGACCAAGTGAAGCAACAAGTTATGTGAATAGGTTTATTGCTAAGAATGTTAGTTTAACACCAGAATTTAAAGAAGATTTACAACATTGGTATAATAAAGATAAAGGGCAAAATGTAATTAACGATGTTATTGAAATACTTTGTCAATTAGAACCTATTTGCCAATAAAAAAGAATGTTATAGAACCTATTTGGGTTGCTTTTGAAACATCAGTACTAAATTGTGATTGTTTAGCATAGTCTATGGCATGTTCAATCAAGCACTCGTTGCTTGATGTTGAAGAGGTGTTTACATAAGCATCAATGACATGTCCTTTAGAATTTACAGTAATATTTACTACTATTTTGCCATCAATTTCGCATAGATATACGGGGATTGGGATGTGAACCTTTTTTCTGTTTACTAAAGAAAATCGGATAGAACTTTTAGTGTTGTTACCTTCAGAGTGTTGTTTTTCAAGCAAATCATTTACTTTACTAAACTTTGATAATTCTTCTTGATTTAATCTTGAATCTTCAGGAATTTCGTAAGTTTTTCTTGCTTCTGCTTGGTTTTCTGAAGTGTTAGTAGATTTTGGCACATAATCTTCAGGTGGTGCTATGGTTTTAAAGGCTTGAGCAAAGTGTTTGTTTTGTTCAGCTTCATCAAAGGCTTTATTAGTTTCAGCCTTGGTATTATTAAGTTTGTCTAAGGCTTCAAGAACTTTAAGGTCTTCTTCGGTGAGCTCCTTTTCTGGTTCAATTTCATAATAACTTTCAGACGCAAATTCATTCTGTTTTTTAAGGCTTAAGTTAAAAACAGAGAGTACTACAGTTCCAGAAATTAGAAGCGTAATAAGTAGGGCTTTATGTTGGTCATTGAGGCTCAATACGGTTTTTTTTAAATGAGAAATCGTATTAATATATACGGCAAAATACGTTAAAAAGATTAAAAAAGCATAAATTCTATAAAAATTGATATGCTAGACAAGCCTTCTAAGGTTCTGTAACCGAATCGTTTTCTGGTAAAATCAATTCCAATTAAAAAGGAATTGTCATTATCGAAATTAACGATTTGTACGCCTAAACCGAGTTTATACATATTGCCTTTTTTAAAGTCTTTACTTATTCCAAGAAGACTTCCGTAACCACCTCTAACAAATATATTATCATCATCTACAATAATATTATGGCGTAAACTCACATAGGCAGGAGCAAAGTGAAGCCCTTGTTGAGAATGCCAATTATACTCTAAATTTAATCCTAAAGAAGTACGCTTATCAAACTGATATCCTAGAGTGTTATTTACAAAAAGCGCACTGAAATTAAAGAAAGGTTCATCATCATCAGCTAAAAGGGTGTTTTCCTCATTTATGCTTAGGGTTGTGGCTAAAGAAACTTTATAAAAAAGACCATTTGTTTTTTCTTTTTTTATTTGAGAAAATGAAGAAAAAGAAATGAATAAAAATAGATAAATTACGATAAATATCCGCTTCATAGGGATTGGTTTGATGAAGCAAATAGGGTATCAACAATTATTCCGAACTTAAGTTTTTAATAAAGTCTTCAATGGAAGTAGCGCTTGTAACATCAAAATCTCCAATTTTTGTTCTTCGTAAAGCAGATAAATGCCCCCCAGAGTTTAAAGCTTTTCCAAAATCGTTAGCTAAAGAACGAATGTATGTGCCTTTGCTACAGATTACTCTGAAGTCAAGATTTAGCCTATCTATTTTAGTGATTTCAAATTCTAAAATGTTCACTGCTCTAGATGGAATGTCTACTTGTTCACCTGCTCGGGCAAACTCATATAATCGTTTTCCATCTTTTTTCAAGGCTGAAAATACTGGAGGAAGTTGCTGAATCTCACCAATAAATTGATTGGTAGTCTCATATATTAAATCTTCCGAGATATGTTCAGTGGGAAAGGTTTCATTAATTTCAGTTTCCAAATCAAATGAAGGCGTTGTGCTTCCCAATACAAGAGTGCCGGTGTATTCTTTTATTTGCCCTTGAAAGGTGTCAATTTGCTTGGTCATCTTACCTGTGCAAATAACTAACAAGCCTGTTGCTAAAGGATCTAGGGTGCCAGCGTGCCCAACCTTTATTTTTTTTATACTGAAGGCTTGACGAATTTCCCAACGCAATTTATTAACCACCTGAAAAGAGGTCCAATTAAGGGGTTTGTCTATTAGTAAAACTTGTCCGGAAAGATAATCTTCAACAGTTTTCATATATACCATTTCTTATTTAGTACATGACAAAAATATAAAAGTGTCACATTGAGCGCAGTCGAAATGCTTTTGAATACGATATTTCCAATGTCTTCGACTGCGCTCAGATTGACATCCGATATATTATCAATTTTTGTCATGTACTCAGCATTTCTTATTTAAATTATTGTAAAATAAAATGATGATTTTTTGTTTTATACAAAATAGAAAAATAAAGCATAGCCATAGTTACGGTTTCTTTTTATGTTAAAGTAGAAAGGAAAAAAGGGCGTTTTATTACGATCATTTTAAATAAGAAATGGTATTAATTTAACAATGAAAAAGTAATAGCAATAACGCCAACAATAGCACAATAAATGGCAAAGTAAGTCAGTTTACTTTTCTTTACAAGGGCAATCATCCAAGTGCATGCAAATAATCCTGCAATAAAAGCAGCTACAAAACCTATGGATAAGGCAGTAAAATTTCCGCTATCATAAGTTAAATCGCCACTTAAAACATCTTTAGTGATTTTTCCAAATATTAATGGTACGACCATTAAGAACGAAAAACGTGCTGCCTTAGTTTTGTCATTGCCTAATAAAACAGAGGTTGAAATGGTGGCGCCAGAACGTGAAATGCCTGGAAGCATCGCAATAGCTTGAGCAAAACCTATTACTAAAGCATTGGTGAATGATACTTTTTTATCCGTATTTTTTGCCTTATCTGCTAGATAGAGCAATAGTGCGGTAATAAGGAGCATGAAGCCTACAAGTTTAATATTGTTTCCAAATAATTCTGCAAATTCTGATTCGAAAGTATAACCTATAACAGCCGCAGGAATCATAGAAAGCGCAATTTTAGAAATAAATTGTAAATCGTCGTTCCATTTCAATTTTAGTGCGCCTTTTATAAGATCTAAAATATCTTTTCTAAAAACAACAATAGTACTTAGCGCTGTTGCAAAGTGCAGTACAACTGTAAACAATAAACTTTCTTCAGGAACAGAGTTATCTCCAAGAATGGCTTTGCCTATTTCCAAATGCCCACTAGACGATACAGGTAAAAACTCTGTAAGCCCTTGAATAATGCCTAAAATAATTGCGTCAATAATTTCCATGGCGCAAAAGTATTAAAATTGAAATACCAATGCCGTAATAAAATAAAAATTTTAAACTTTAAATGTGGAATCTCTTATTATAAGCGTTCCTTTTATTTCAATCATTTTACTTGTTATTGTATCTACATTACTTTCTATTTCTTCAATTAGATGTTTAACGGCATTTTTGCCAATAGCTTCACCAGGTTGATCTACGGTTGTGAGATTTGGTTCTATAACAGTTGAAAGCCTTGAATTACTGAAACCAACTACAGCAATTTCATCTGGTATTTTTATATTGAATTTTTTTAGTGTTTGAATCACTCCAACCGCAGCACTATCGGTTATTGTGAAAATTGCGTCAGGTCTTTTTTTAATACTTAGCAATAAATTTGTCATTCTTTTACCTTGTTGTAAAGAAATATCATCAACACTAATAATTATTTTTTCATCAACGCCTATGTTGTGTTCTTTTAATGCTCTTAAATATCCAGCATATCTTTTTTCAGAATTATATGAAAATTCTCTTTCTTTAATAATGGCAATTCTTTTTTTGCCAATATTTATTAAATGTTCTACCGCATTAAAAGCTGCTTCTTCATCGTTAATAGTTATTTGTGTGCAGGGAATTTTACTGGACACCTTATCAAATAGAATAAAGGGAAGGGTATTGAGGGTTGGTAAAATGGTATCTATATCTCTTGTCATTTTGGTTAACGATGCTAAAATACCATCTACACCAAATTGTATCATAGTGTTTAGCATTTCTGTTTGTTTTATAACATCATTATTAGATTCTGAAATAATAACGCGATACCCTCTTGTTGAGGCTTCTTCAAGAATACCTCGAACTATTGTGGTTGTAAAATAGTGTGTAATAGTAGGTACAATAACGCCTATAATGTTTGTTCTATGTTTTCTAAATCCTTTTGCAAAAATATTGGGGACATACTGCATGGTTTGGGCTAGATTCTTTACTTTATCTCGAGTGGATTCACTAATATCTGGATGGTCATTAAGGGCTCTTGAAACTGTAGAAATAGATAAATTAAGTATTTGAGCTAATTTTTTTAGAGTAACCACTTCCTTTTTCATCTTATTGTGTATTTTTTATTAAGTAAATGTAAAAAACAAACGTTCCCGCAAACGTTTGCATAAAAATATGACAATTTTTTAGAACTTTTATTAGGTATCTGCTTATAAATTTGTCTAACAATTAACTAATTCTAAATAACATGAAAAAAATTATTTTTACATTATTATGTATGTTTAGCATTTCCGCAACGTTTTCACAAACGGATATATCAGGAACTGTTAAAGACAAAGCCGGTGTGCCAATTACCGGAGCAAACTTACTTGTAGTTGGTAGTACATCAGGTGCAACATCAGATTTTGATGGTAACTTTAGCTTTACATCAAATCTAACAGGCGTTCAAACAGTTAAAATATCTTATTTAGGATATGAGACTCAAGAAAAAACAGTAACGCTTGATGGAACTCCAATTACTTTACAAATTGAATTGGCAGAAGGTGGTAATTCTTTAGATGAAGTGGTATTAACTGCTTCTGCTACTTTTAGATCTCAAAAGGATACACCAATGTCTATTAGTTCTATAAGGCAAAAGGAAATTACTAAACTTTCTGCAAATAGTCAAGCCGATATCCTTAGAAGTATTCCAGGTATTACTGCTGAAGGTGGTGGTGGTGAAACTGCTACAAACGTATTTGTAAGAGGTTTACCTTCTGGTGGTCAATATGTTTTTAACCCGCTTCAATATGATGGGATGCCGTTAATTAGTACGTTCGGTTTAAATTCATCTGCTAATGATGTTTACGCGAGACCTGATATAGGTTTTAAAGGCGTTGAATTTGTTCGTGGTGGCGCTGCCGTTTTATATGGCGCAGGATCGGTTGCCGGTATCATTAACTATACAAGTAAAACAGGAGATTCTAATGATGAAAACATTATTAATATGGAATGGGCCGATAAAGGTCGTTTAAAGACGGATTTTTATACGGGTGGTAAATTAGGAGGAGAAGATTCTAATACCTATTACGCTTTTACTGGTTTTGTTAGAAAAGATGATGGTCCAATTGAAACAGGATTACCAACAAAAGGGGTTCAGTTTAGAGCGAATATCAAAAAGAAATTTGAAAATGGATCGTTTACAGTTCATGGTCAGTTTATTAATGATAAAGCACAATTCTTTTTACCACTTCCTTTAGATGGAAACAGAAAGAGAATTGCTGGTAATGATGGCAAAGATGTATCTCAATTACTATCTGGTGAATTGGCCAATACATCTTTTTTAACTCCAGGAGGTGTTTACGAAAGCCCAATTGAAGATGGTGTTTTTACTCAAGGGGGATACTTAATGGCAGACTTTAATTATAATTTTTCCGATGATTTAAAATTTAAATCAAAAGTGAAGTATGCAAATTATCAGCATAATTTTGCATTGTATGTAGGAGGTAATGGAGCCAATAATAATCCTATTACTTTAAATGATTATGTTAGTAATGTTGCACCAGGCAACTTGGGGTTTACCGCTCAGTATCAAGGTACATCAGCTGCAATTAACGGATCTGATTTAGTTGTAGACAATTTACAAGTAGATAGATTACGTCCTATGACAGATTATTCTGGAGAAGCTTCTCTAACTAAAACTTTAGAAGTAACTAACGGAACACACAATATTACTGGAGGTGTTTTTTTAGCGCGTACAGAAGCTGAAGATGTAAATTATCAATATAGAGTATTATCGGAGTTTAATAATAATCCTAAATTAGTAAACTTAAGTTATGTTGATGCTGGCGGGAATGATGTTACGTTTTCTACAGGTGGTCTTTATAATAGAATAGGAATGACTTCCAATAAATTCTTATCTCAAAATAAAACAGCGGTTTATATAACAGATGAGATGGTTTTTGATAAATGGCGTTTTGATGTTGGTTTAAGAATAGAAAACACAGAAGGAACTTTTAGTAATGGAAACATTGTAGAAAGTCAAGTATATGATGATCCAACTTTAACACCAGAATTAGCAAACGTTGACTTTGCAGATGGTAGTTTTACAAGAGCAAATGTTAGTGCAACAGATTGGGCTGTGTCTTTGGCTGGTTTGTATAAACTAAGTGAACCTGTTAACTTATACGCCAACTTTTCTAGAGGCTTCTTTTTTCCACAAATAAGAGGGTTTTCACCTATAGCTTCTGGAATAACAGGAAGTAAATATGATTCAGAAAAAATAATTCAATTTGAAGCTGGAGCAAAACTAGGAACTGCGAAATTAACAGGATCTTTAGCAGCCTATTATGTAGGATTAACTGATAGAATTAAAATAGATCAAGGATTTGTAAGTGGTACATTGGTTGATTTAACAAGATCAGAACAAAGTACTAGAACCATTGGTTTAGAGACGTCATTTGATTGGAGATTTGCTGATAACTTTAGCTTAAGAGGTACTGGTACTTATCAAGATCATGAAATCACTACAAACATAAGGACAGATTTAACTAATAATACATCTGTTACTGCTGACGAAGGTAATAAATTAGCAAGACAACCTAATTTTTTAGGAAGCTTAGGCGTGCACTACGATGATAATAAATTTGATGCGTTATTCTCTTTAAATCATACAGGTAGTAAATTTGCAGCTGATAACAATACAGTAGAATTAGATGCAATTAATATTGCGCGTATTGGAGCTGGGTATATGTTTAAAATGGGAGATAATGAAGATAGTGATGATACATTAAGACTTGGTTTCTCTGTATTCAATCTATTTAATGATGAAGGAGTTACTGAAGGAGATCCAAGAAATGTAAATCAAGCTGGAGACGCAGAGTTTTTCTTCGGAAGACCTATTTTACCACGTAGATTTTTCTTAACAGCCACATTTAGTTTTTAAATTATATTGATTAGTTTAGTTTGATTAGTTAACTCATCACTTGCACAGCTAAGTATAAAGTGGTGAGTTTTTTTTAAAATTAGAAATCTGAGTACATGACAAAAATTGATAATATATCGGATGTCAATCTGAGCGCAGTCGAAGACATTGGAAATATCGTATTCAAAAGCATTTCGACTGCGCTCAATGTGACACTTTTATATTTTTGTCATGTACTAAAATTAGAAATATATTATGGAAGAATTAAAAAACCGAGCAATTGAAGTTCTAAATGGCAACTGGAAAGATGAAGTTGGCTTTAGCATCCCTTGTGCAAACTTATATCCATTCCAATGGTTTTGGGATTCAGGGTTAATAGCTATTGGGTTTGCTCATTTTGATATGCTAAAGGCCGAAAGAGAAATTGAAACTTTGTTGGATGCACAATGGGGTAATGGTTTTATACCACATATTATTTTTCATACTGAGACCGATACATATTTTCCTGGATCAGATTTTCATCGGTCAGATTTGCATCCCCAATCCTCAAAAAAATATAGGTCAACAGGCATGACACAACCTCCTGTAACGGGTTTTGTGTTAGAAGAGATATATCGTATTAGTAAAAACAAAGAAGCCACTTTGAAGTTTATAGAAAAGATTATTGATAAGGTTTACTTTAACCATGAGTATTTCTATAAAAATAGAGACCCTCAAAATGAAGGGTTAGTTTATATTTATCATAATTGGGAATCTGGCACTGATAATTCTCCTATTTGGGATGATATTTGGGATACTATGAATCCACCAGAGTACACGTTTGAAAGGCGAGATACGACGCACGTAGATGCGGCAGAAAGACCATCAAAAAGAGAATACGACCACTATTTGTATATCATAGATATAGCAAAAGAACACAATTATAGTGATGAAAAAATAGCAGAACTATCACCATTTTTGGTGCAAGACCCACTATTTAATGCCATGCTTATTAAGTCTAATCAGAGTTTAATCAATTTATATAAAAAGTTGGGAAATCATGAAAAAGTAAGTCAACTAAAGCAATGGCAAAAAAAGAGTATTCAATCGTTTAACAACAAGCTGTTTGATGATGAACTTGGTGGATATGTACATTATGATTTACGTAATGAAAGAGCGCTCAGATTCTTATCATCATCATCATTTTCACCATTATATGCTGGTATTCCAAGTAAAGAAAGAGCAGCGTCTATGGTAAAAGTTTTGATGGATAAGTTTGGAGGAGATCATCAATATTTATGTGCTTCTTTTGATCCTACTAGCGAACGCTTCAGTCCTAAAAAATATTGGAGAGGTCCTGTTTGGGTTAATTTAAATTGGATGCTGCATAAAGGATTGAAGGCGTATGGTTATAGTGAAATTGCAGAGCGTTTAAAGCAAGATACTGTGGCTATGGTAAACAATAACGGTTTTTACGAATATTTTGATTCAAGAAAAGACATGCACCAAAATGGAAATGCAGGTTATGGCGGTAATAATTTTTCTTGGAGTGCTGCCTTATTGATTGATTTACTTGAAAGTTAGATATAAGTGGCACATTTAGATTACTCGCAGGATTATATTTTAGAGGATGATTATGTAAAACTAATGCCTCTTAAAATAGAACATATTGAGTATGTGTTAAATGTTTCAAAAGAACACAATTTGTGGACCTATTTTCTTGAAAAAGGAAATGGTTTAAAAAACTTAACTAATTATATAGCATCAACTGTTCATAATCGAAAGCATCAAAAAGAATATCCTTTAGTAGTTTTTGATAAAATTAAAAAGCAATATGCCGGAACAACAAGATTCTATGATTATTCATCCGAATTAAAAACTATTAAATTAGGGCATACCTGGTACGGAAAGGATTTTCGCGGTACAGGATTAAACAAGCGTTGTAAATATTTACTATTTCAATTTGCATTTGAAACGTTGGAATTAGAACGTGTAGGTTTTGGAGCCCATGCCGAAAATAAAGTAAGTATTGCCGCTATGAAAAGTGTGGGTTGCAAAGAAGAAGGTGTGTTACGGAATTTTATGCCATCTCTTAATGGAAAGGAAAGAGCCGATATCATTTTACTGAGCATTCTAAAAGACGAATGGTTTGAAAAAGTAAAAACAGAATTAAAGGCTAAACTAACTAAATAGTGTCTGGTCGCAAACAGACTATTTTTATAATTTGAATTATTTTTGATGTTATTTTTATTTACTTTTTATGAGTTGATGCCTTAGCATCAAGCGATTAAAAATAAATGGAAAGAGCGCGAAAAGAAACAAATTTAATATTGATGTGTTTCCGACCAGGCACTAAATACTAAAACTTAAAATTATGAATTGGCTAGACTATAGTATCGTCCTATTTTACATTATATTTTTCTTAGGAATGGGATTCTTTTTTAAGGATAATAAAGATTCTAAAGATTACTTTTTAGGAGGGAAAAGTATGGGATGGTTTCCATTGAGTTTATCAACCATGGCAACTCAATTGTCCGCCATTAGTTTCATTTCAGCGCCAGCCTTTGTAGGTCTAAAACTTGGAGGCGGTATGAAATGGCTAACTTTTGAGTTTGCAGTTCCCCTAGCTATGATTTTTATTATGATTGTCATAATTCCGCCTTTATTTAGATCGGGAGTTGTTAGTATTTATGAATTTGTAGAGAAACGTTTTAGCACATCAACACGATTAATATTAAGTATCGTTTTTCAAATAAGTAGAGCGCTTGGAACTGGCGTTATGGTATATACAATAGCCATTATTTTACAAGCGGTTTTAGATATCGATTTTGTATATACCATTTTAATTATAAGTGTTATTACTATTATCTATTCTTGGCAAGGAGGAATGAAAGCTGTTGTCTGGGGCGATGCTATACAAATGATTATTTTATTCGCAGGGTTAATTATTAGTTTATATTTTGGATGGAATCTTTTACAAGAGCATGGAGGTTTAGCTGAAGGATTTTCTCCTGAAAGGTTACAAGTTATAGACTATAATTTAGGAATAGGAGAAGGGAACGAATATGGTTTATTACCAATGATAATTGGTGGCTTTTTTCTTTATGCGTCATATTACGGATGCGACCAAACACAAGCCCAACGTATGTTATCGGCAAAAAACGAAAAAACCATACGTCAATTATTATTAGCAAATGGTATATTAAGGTTTCCTGTGGTATTAATATATTCTGTAATGGGATTAGTCATTGGAGGATTGGTAACATTAGCTCCAGATTTTTTACAAGAAATAGCAGATACAACGCAAAAATATTTTCCTGAGGAATTTGCTATAAGCGGCATTAAAGCAGATTTAATGATTCCTGTTTTTATTATGAAATATTTACCTCACGGGCTTATTGGTATCTTGATGGTTGGAATACTTTCAGCAGCCATGTCATCTTTAAGTTCAACGGTAAATTCGCTTTCTGCAGTGACCGTGGAAGACTTTTTTAACCGAGGAGAGAAAAAATTAAGTACAAAAAAATACATGTTTATTTCTAAAGGATCAGTAGTATTTTGGGGTATGGTATGTATTGCAAGCGCATTTCTTTTTGGAGGAAGTAAAAGCGCGGTTATAGAAATTATAAATGCCATTGGTTCTGTGTTTTACGGTCCAGTATTAGTTACTTTCTTTTTAGCATTCTTTTCAAAAAAAGTCAACCATATAGGGATGAATGCCGCTATTATTTCGGCGGTACTTATCAATTTGGTTTTTTCAAAAACGATTCAAGAATTATTTCATATCGATTTAGGATTTAATATTTTTTGGATTTGGCTAAACTTTACTGGTGTTATAATAGCATTGGTAGTTGCTTATGCGGTTAGTGCATTAACAAGTAAAATAGAAATTAAAAATATTTCTAATTTTAACGTAAGTATAAAAAAAGAAGACTTTATGATTAAGGAAGTGTACATATTAGTAGCATTTTTTATAATCATTGTAACTTTTAGTTACTTTGTTCCCACTATTTTTGGTTAAAATTTTAAGTTGGGGTATATGAAAATAGTTCTAGCACCAGATAAGTTTAAGAATTCATTAACAGGATTAGAGTTTTGTAATGCTGTTGAAGAAGGTATTAGCAGCGTAAAATCTGATGTCGAAATTATAAAACTCCCATTGGCTGATGGTGGTGATGGTACAATTGAGGTTGTAAATTATTATCTAAAAGGAGAAGTTGTAAATGTTGAGGTTAACAATCCTTTTTTTAAGCCAGTAATAGCGTCTTATTTATATTCTAAAACTACAAAAACAGCGTTTATTGAAATGGCTGAAGCTTCAGGAGTAAAGCTTTTAAAACCTGAGCAATTTGATTGCAAAAATACTACAACTTTAGGAACAGGAGAAATGATTGCAGATGCAATTAATAGAGGTGCTTCAAAAATTATTTTGGGTATTGGTGGGAGTGCTACAAATGATTGCGGAATTGGTATGGCAACCGCTTTAGGGTATCGTTTTTTAGATAAAAATAATGATGAGGTAAGTCCTATTGGCGCAAATTTATCACAGATAGAATCTATTGATATATCTAATGTACATAGTAAGTTGTACGAAGTTGATTTTAGTGTAGCTTGTGATGTTACCAATCCGTTATACGGAGTAAATGGAGCTGCTCATGTGTATGGTGCTCAAAAAGGAGCAACGTTTACTGATGTTGAAATGTTGGATAAAGGACTTAGAGATTTTTCAAAAATTCTAAATGCTATTTTTGATATCGATTCGCAAACTATAAAAGGCGCTGGAGCGGCAGGGGGCATGGGCATTGCTTCAAAAGTATTTTTAAATGGCACTTTAGAACCTGGTATTCAACTTGTGAAAAATCTAGCTAATTTTGATAATCAAATTGAGACTGCCGATTGGATTGTTACCGGTGAAGGTAAATTAGATATTCAGACATTCTCTGGAAAAACTATTCAAGGTGTTATGAATTCTGCCAAGGCAAAAAACATAAAAGTCGCAGCGTTTTGTGGTGCTATAGATTTAGATAAAAACAGTATCATTGATTTTGGTATAGATTACGCTGATGCTGTTTTAAATCATTCAGAAGATTTAGATGATGCTATGAAAAATGGATATAGTTATGTTAAAGAAATGGCCGAAGCATTTGCTAAAATCCTATAAACTATTTTTTATCAGGATTTAAAAGAATAGCATAAATCTGAATACCAAACCCAATTAGTACTAATGTTGGTGCGAGTCTTATGCGTCTCCAGCTAAAAATTTCAGGATTAAAAACGTTTGGGTCATCACTACCGCCACCAGACATTAAAATAAAACCTAGTGCTATAATGGCTAAACCAATAAACATGAATTTGTAATTCTTTTTACCAAATACAAAAACAGGTTTTGATGCTTCTTTTCGTTTTTTTTCTCCCATGATTAAATGTCGCAGAATAATTTAGTGCAAAGTAAAAGATTTATTTAAAAAAACACTGTTAATAGAATTTTAATTTATTGTTCTAACTAGTGTCTGGACGGAAACAGACGATTTTTATAATTTGAATTATTTTTGATGTCATTTTTGTTTAGTTTTTATGAGTTGATGCCTTAGTATCAAGCGATTAAAAATAAACTGAAAGGGCGCAAAAAGAAACAAATTTAATTTTGCTGTGTTTCCGTCAAAACACTAACTACTAATAATACAAATCATCCGTCTTCAAATTCAAAAAACGCTGTGTTGCAAAGTGGGTGCTAATCCAAGTAATAACTATTCCTAACGCAAATATTAAAATAAATAATAAAGTGACTAGAATGGGGTTGCTTAGTAATTCTAACTCAGTGAATGTTTTGTTTAAATAATATAAAACAATCGCCATTCCTATTAGGGCTAAAAAGGCACCAATCATACCTAAACGAACACTTTTCCAAACAAATGGGCGACGAATAAACTGTTTAGTAGCACCAACCATTTGCATGGTTTTTATGGTAAATCGCTTAGAATAAACAGCTAATCGGATAGAACTATTAATTAATAAAACAGCAATTAAAGTGAAAATACCACTAATGATAAGAACCCAAAAACTGATTTTTTTAACGTTGTCGTTCATAAGGTTTACCAAGTCGTTATCATAAGTCACTTCTTCTACAAAGTTTTTACTTGTCGCTTCCGCGGAAATTTTCTCAAGATGTTCTGAGGTTACAAAATCGGCTTTTAAATGCACATCAATAGAGTTTTGTAACGGATTGTAACCCACAAAGTCCATAAAATCTTCTCCATTTTCAGCTTTCATAAATTCGGCAGCCTGTTCTTTTGAAACATATTCGGTAGATTTTACATAATCTGCCATAGCCAAACTTTTTTCAAGCTGCTTGGTTTCAACGTCTTTGGCTGTATCTTTTAAGTAGATGGTCACAACAACTTGCTCCTTAAAATGGTCAGAAACTTTCTTCGCATTTAAAATCAGCATGCCTAATAATCCTAATAAAAACAGAACTAAAGCTATACTTAGCACCACTGAAAAGTAAGAGGAAATAAGTTTGCGTTTTTGATGCTTTTCGAAGGATGAACTCATAAAGTAATTGGATTAATGGCGTAAAAATAATAAAGAAATTGAAAAGAAACTTCAAAAGACATAAGTCTTTTGATTTCAATTGAATTTGTTATATCCAAGAAAATGGAAACCTCATTATTTGAAGGCATGTTTTTTTGTTTTACATAAAAATTTCAAAATAATTACAGAGGTTTCAGGATTACAACGTTTAAACTTTCAACATTGTTATAATAAGTTTAAATTTGCCGTTTTAAATGAGGCTCGCAAAGTCGCGAAGACGCAAATTTTCACTCATTTTTAATTATGATAAGTCTTTGCGTCTCTGCGTCTTTGCGAGAAAAAAGAAGTTTATGACATACGATTTCAGGAGAATAGAAAAAGATTGGCAAGATTACTGGCGAGACAATCAAACCTTTAAAGCCGTAAACGGTAGCGATAAACCAAAATACTATGTTTTGGATATGTTTCCTTATCCAAGTGGTGCGGGCTTACACGTTGGGCATCCATTAGGGTATATCGCTTCAGATATTTATGCACGTTACAAACGCCATCAAGGATTTAATGTCTTGCATCCGCAAGGGTATGATAGTTTTGGATTGCCTGCGGAACAGTATGCGATTCAAACGGGGCAACATCCAGCGGTTACAACTGCCGAAAACATTAAAACCTACCGTCGTCAGTTAGATCAAATTGGATTTTCGTTCGATTGGTCTCGTGAAGTCAGAACATCCGACCCAAGTTATTATAAATGGACACAGTGGATTTTTATTCAATTGTTCAATTCTTGGTATAATAATGATGCAGATAAAGCTGAAGATATATCAGCATTAGAAACCATTTTTTCTTCGGGCGGCAACGGAAACGTCAATGCAGTTTGTGATGAAAACATTGAACCTTTTTCTGCTGATGATTGGGATTCTTTTTCTTCTGAAAAACAACAACAAATATTATTACAATATAGATTAACCTATTTAGCTGAAACCGAAGTAAACTGGTGTCCTGTTTTAGGAACTGTTTTAGCTAATGATGAGATAGTAAACGGTGTTTCAGAACGTGGCGGTCATCCTGTTATTAGAAAGAAGATGACGCAATGGAGCATGCGTATTTCTGCTTATGCAGAACGTTTACTTCAAGGTTTAGATAAAATTGATTGGACAGATTCTTTAAAGGAAAGTCAGCGTAATTGGATTGGAAAATCGGTTGGAGCATCGGTTACTTTTCCCATCCTATCCTTCCCCGAAGGTGAAGAGAAAGCTGGCTCGCTTACTCGGGCGGGTTATATGACGGGTGGTAATAATTCGCATTTAATTTTAGATAGAGCTAAAGAAATGAGGGCGAATCCAACTCAAGCAGAAGCCGCACTTTGGGAACAGCTTAGAAATAAAAACTTAGATGCAAAATTCAGACAACAACATTTAATAGGCGATTATATTGTTGATTTTGTTTGTTTGAGAAAACGATTAATTATTGAAGTTGATGGAAAAATTCATGAATCTCAAGTTGAAGAAGATGCAAAACGAACAGAAATTTTAGAAAATGATTATTTTAAAGTCATTCGATTTAAAAATGAAGAAGTTTTGGCGGATATAGATAGTGTTCTAGAAAAAATAAGTAAAGAATTATCTCAAAGAGAATCAGTCAAGAGTGATTCACTTATGAGTGAGCAAATCCCCCCTTCGGGGGCTAGGGGGATTGAAGTCTTCACCACACGCCCCGACACCATTTTTGGAGTAAGTTTTATGACACTTGCTCCAGAACACGAACTCGTATCACAAATAACAACTCCAGAACAAAAAGCAGACGTTGATGCCTATATTTTAGCAACCGCAAAGCGAAGTGAGCGCGATAGAATGGCAGATGTAAAAACCATTTCGGGAGCATTTACAGGAGCTTATGCAGAACATCCGTTTACCAAAGAACCTATCCCTGTTTGGATTGGCGATTATGTTTTAGCAGGATACGGAACAGGAGCAGTGATGTCTGTGCCTTGTGGTGACCAACGTGATTATGATTTCGCAAAGCATTTTAATATTCCAATCCCAAATATTTTTGAAGGCGTTGATATTTCAGAGGAAGCGTATTCAGATAAAGAAAAAACCGTAATTGGAAATAGTGATTTCCTAAACGGCATGAACTATAAAAAAGCCACCAAACGTGCTATTTACGAGTTGGAGCAAATGGGTCAAGGTGAAGGTAAAACCAATTACCGTTTGCGTGACGCAGTGTTTAGTCGACAGCGTTATTGGGGTGAGCCATTCCCTGTGTATTATGTAAATGGGATGCCACAAATGATTGCAGCCGAACATTTACCAATAAAACTCCCAGAAGTTGAAAAGTATTTACCAACCGAAACTGGTGAGCCACCATTAGGAAACGCCACAGTTTGGGCTTGGGATACGAATACCAACACAGTTGTTTCTAACGACCTTGTCATTCCGACAGAAGGAGGTACGACTGACGAGGAATCTCATAACGGAATTTACCCACTAGAGTTGAACACCATGCCAGGGTGGGCAGGTAGTTCGTTTTATTTTACCCGTTATATGGATCCTGATAACCAAAATGAAATGGCTTCAAAAGAGGCGATGGACTATTGGGGAGAAGTCGATTTATATATAGGTGGCAGCGAGCATGCTACAGGGCACTTATTATACTCTCGTTTTTGGCAAAAGTTCTTGTTTGATAAAGGGGTTGTGCCTATTGACGAGTACGCAAAAAAGCTAATTAACCAAGGGATGATTTTGGGGACTAGTGCTTTTGTTATCACATTATTTGGACTTGAAATTAAAAAGCTAAATATTATTTCGAGCAGCTTTAATGATAGACTTCCTTCAATCTTTTTGTCTTCAAAATACAATGATAAAGAAAACAGAAAATCAATAGCTAATAAGTTGGAAGGTTTTCTTAAACCAATATTTGCTGATTTATTCGAAGATATCAAGAAAGAGGTTTCAAATCATACCGATGAAGAATTTAGCATCGACGATTTAAGTCTATTTGAAACAAATGAGTTACATGTGGATGTTTCATTGGTTAATTCTTCAGATGAATTGGATATTGAGGCTTACAAAAAATCAAGATCTGTTAATAAGAATGCAATATTCATAGGTGAAAAAGGAGAAATAATTAATGGAACAAATGATGTTTTTAAATTGCGTCGTGAAGTCGAAAAAATGTCCAAATCCAAATACAACGTTGTTAATCCAGATAACATAGTTTCAGATTACGGAGCAGACAGTTTACGTTTGTACGAAATGTTTTTAGGACCTTTAGAGCAATACAAACCTTGGAATACCGCAGGTATTACAGGTGTGCACAATTTTCTAAAAAAATTATGGAAACTATACCACCAAGGAGAAAACGGTACTTTTTACGTAACGAGTTCCCCGCCTTCGGAGGGGTTAGGGGAGGCTCTTAAAACGCTTCATAAAACCATTAAAAAGGTTCAAGAAGATATTGAGAATTTCTCGTTTAATACATCGGTTTCAACGTTTATGATTGCTGCTAATGAGTTAACGGCTCAAAAATGTACTTCAAAAGAAATACTAGAACCATTACTGATTTTAATTTCGCCTTATGCACCACATATTGCTGAGGAATTATGGAGTCAGTTAGGGAATAGTGGGTCAATTTCAACAGCGCCTTTTCCAGAATTTGATGCTAGTCATTTAGTAGAAAGCAGTAAGAATTACCCAATTTCATTTAATGGTAAAATGCGTTTCACCATGGAATTGCCTTTAGATTTGAGTAAAGACGCCATTGAAAAAGCGGTTTTAGCAAACGAAAAAACTCAAGAACAATTAGCGGGTAGAACGCCTAAAAAGGTGATTGTGGTTCCTGGTAAAATTGTAAATATTGTTGGGTAACGTCATTGCGAATCGCGCTTTTGGGCGTGATGTGGCAATCTGTTTTTGGTTTAGTTCAATTTTAGTTTGAGTTCCAATTAAAAAGATAACCACGTCGCTGTGCTCGTCGATATGACGAGAGGTTGATTGATTTTGGTTTGTTCCGGTTAGGGATAGTAGTGGAAAGCCCGCAGGCACGAGGACTTGTAATGGATAGCCCGACCCGTAGGGAAACGCCAAATTAACGCCAAATTAAAAGCTGTTATACTATAACTCTGTAATGGCCGCTTCAGCACAACGCTCTCCATCCATGGCTGCTGATACTATGCCGCCAGCATAACCGCCACCTTCGCCACAGGGATATAAGTTTGAAATTTGAGTATGTTGCAAATGCTCGTTTCTTGGAATAGAAACTGGTGATGAAGTTCTAGATTCTACACCAACAACATTGGCTTCTTCAGTATAATAGCCTTTCATTTTTCTGCCAAAAGCTTCAAACCCTTTTCTTAGCCTTCCCCCAATAAATTTAGGTAATAAAGAATGTAAAGGCGCAGATTTTAGCCCAGGTTGATACGAGCAGTCGTTTAAATCATTAGACAATCTACCTTCAACAAAATCGGTTAAACGTTGTGCAGGAGCTACCTGACTTCTGCCCCCAGCTGTGAATGCTAAACGCTCTAAGTTTTTCTGATATTCTAATCCTTTTAATGCCCCAAACTGTTCGTATTTATGTAAGTCGGTATTCGCATTTATTTCAACCACAATTCCAGAATTGGCATATAAATTATTTCGTTTAGAGGGCGACATTCCATTTACAACCACTTCGCCATTGGCGGTAGCAGCAGGCACAATAAAACCACCAGGGCACATGCAAAATGAATATACGCCACGTTCGTTTACTTGTTGTACCAAACCATAAGAAGCTGCTGGCAGAGATTCATGACGCTCACCAGAACAATGATACTGAATAGAATCAATAATATGTTGTGGATGTTCTACCCGAACGCCCATAGCAAAAGATTTAGCTTCTAATGCAATTTGTTTTTTGTGAAGTAGATAAAAGATGTCTCGTGCTGAATGCCCTGTGGCTAGGATTACTTTGTTAACAGTTATTTCCTCTTCATTTTTAAGTTGAATGGCTTTAATTTTATTGTTTTTTATAATGAAATCGGTAACGCGAGTTTCAAAATGAATTTCGCCGCCATACTTTATAACAGTTTCACGAATATTCTGAACCACTTTGGGTAATTTGTTTGTCCCAATATGCGGGTGTGCATCAACAAGAATTTGATCAGTCGCACCATGATAAACTAGATTCTCAAAAATACGACGGACATCACCACGTTTTAAACTTCGGGTGTACAATTTACCATCGCTATAGGTTCCTGCACCACCTTCGCCAAAGCAGTAATTAGAATCTTCGTTTACAAAATGGTCTTGATTGATGGCTTTTAAATCTCTACGGCGATCTTGTACATTTTTACCACGCTCTAAAACAATGGGTTTAAAACCGAGTTCAATACAGCGTAAAGCCGCATACATTCCTGCAGGGCCAAAACCAATAATATGAATAGGCTTTGCTTTAGAAACATCTTTATAATCGAATTGATACGCTGAAGTATCAGGAAGTGGTTCTTTAATATAAACCGCTACTTTATAATTAAGTATAATTTTAGGTTTTCTGGCATCAATAGACTTTCTAAGCACTTTAACTCCGGTGATATCTTTTCTATCAATATCTAGCTTAATTGCAGATTTCAAAACCAAAATATCAGGACGTTCTTCCTCTATTAATGTAATACGAAGTTGTATTTCTTTTACCATGAGGCAAAATTACTGAAATTTGGTAAAGGAGTTAAAAAAATTGAAGGTTCGTTTATTTTTCTGATAAAGTCAAGTCAGATTACTTCCTCTCATAAGTAATAAACGAAAAGTCATAATCGTGTTCTTCATCTTTCTTATGAAATTTATTTGCAGTTTCTTTCCAAATAGTAGTATCTATTTCTGGAAAATAGGTGTCTGCTTCAAAATTATGGTGTACTCGCGTTAACTCAATTTTATCAGCAATAGATAAAGCTTGCTTATAAATTTGACCTCCACCAATAATAAATACCTGTGCATCGTTTTTAGTAGCATCAATCGCATCTTTTAAGCTGCTAACTAGAATAACACCCTGTGGTGCTTTGTAGCCTGCTTGCCTTGTAATAACTACGTGGGTTCTGTTTGGTAAGGGTTTTGGAAAACTCTCAAAGGTTTTACGCCCCATGATAATATGATGACCACTAGTAAGCGATTTGAAATGTTTTAAATCATCACTTAAATGCCAAATTAACTTATTGTCTTTTCCTATGGCATTATTTTCTGCAGCAGCGACAATAATGGTGAGTTTAGATTTTGAACCTTTAGCATTCATGTTTTGAGCATCAGAATTTGTTTCACTATAAACTTCACTTTGCGCCATTAAAGTTTCCTCTTTTACAAAACCTGCTTTAAGCTTATTAATACGTTCATGTTGTTTAGCAACAAGTTTGTCTAGCTGTTTTTTCTCCCAAGCTTTACCCATAAACTTATGAGTTACAAATACATTAAAGAGATGGTATATAAATAGGAATAGCCATAATAATATTGCAAATACAAACCAATCAATTCCAAAGAGTTTAAAATCCTTTCCAATACCTAAAATAGTATTAGCAATAATTAAAAAGACAGCGCCTATTAAAAAGATTACAAAATGAACATACAAATGTTTTTTTTGTTTGATGCGTTTTTGAGCATTTTCAATAAGCTCCAATTGATCTTTATCTATTTGTGGTGTAGATTTCTTTTTTCCGAACATATTAGTAAAATAATAACTGTAAAGTTAACCCTTTTTGGGAATATTAAATAGAATTTTAAAATACTTGAATTTATCGACTTAACGAAAACGTTTGAGTCTCAAAAAGTGCTGATAATCAGTCGAAAACGTAAATTTGTTGTTGATAATAATATATATATATTGCTAATTTTTTATCTACTTTATTCTTTTGTAGAATAGAAATTGTCAAATTGATAATTCTTTAGAAGTAAAGTGTCTTAAATAGTTTTTGGTTATAATTTGTTTTTAAATTTGTAGTGTTATTAAACGTAAAAGTAAAAATATTAAATCATATAATTATGGCAATTAAAAAACAATTCTTAAAAAGTAAACCCGTTTGTAAAGTCACTTTTTCTTTACCTGCTGAAGATGCAAAAAAAGTTTCTGTTGTTGGATCTTTCAACGAATGGAATGCTAAAAAAGCACCGCTTAAAAAATTAAAAAATGGAACATTTAAAGGAACTCTTGATTTAGAAGCTGGAAGTTCTTATGAGTTTAAGTATGTTGTTGATGGCGTTTACGTAAATGACGACGCTGCTGATGCTTACGCTTGGAACGATTTTGCTGGTGCAGAAAATGGTGTTATAAACATATAATTACTGCAACCATAAAATCTTAAAGGAGGCTGTCTGAAAAGTTTTTCGAGTTGTCAGTTTGAGCGCAGTCGAAAACGTTATAATCTTGATTTCCAATGCATTTCGACTACGCTCAATGTGACAATTTACTCCAAAATCGACTTTTCAGACAGCCTCTTTTTTATAAAATTATTTTTGGGCGTTACCCAAGAGGGTCGGGCTTTTCGTTACAAGTCCTCGCTCGTACCTCGCTGTGGGCTTTCCACTACAATCCCTAACGCACCATCTGCTATGGCAAGTTTTTAATCCAAAAATTTAAGATTATTAAACAGCAACAACCCCTTTAATATGCGGATGTGGATAGTAATCTACCAAAGTAAAATCTTCAAAATCAAAATCAAAAATATCTTTGATTTCAGGATTTAAAATCATTTTTGGAAGTGGTCTTACATCTCTTGACAGTTGCAATTCTAATTGCTCATAATGGTTGCTATAAATATGAGCATCACCAAAGGTATGGATGAATTCGCCAGCTTCATAACCACAAACTTGAGCCATCATCATTGTAAATAAGGCGTAAGAAGCAATATTAAAAGGTACACCCAAAAAGATGTCGGCACTGCGCTGATATAACTGTAAAGATAATTTTGGTTTTGCATTTTCTCCATCTTCGGGGGTTGGGGGGCTTACATAAAATTGAAAAAAGGCATGACAAGGCGGTAAAGCTGCTTTACCATTAGCTACATTTTCACTAAAGCTTTTTGAAGTATCTGGCAACACGGAAGGGTTCCAAGCAGAAACTAACATACGACGGCTATTCGGATTATTTTTTAAAGCGTGAATAACCTCTTTTATTTGATCAATCTCATCATCGTTCCAGTTGCGCCATTGATGTCCATAAACAGGTCCTAAATCGCCATTTTCATCTGCCCAATCATTCCAGATACGTACACCATTTTCGGTGAGATATTTTGTGTTAGTATCCCCTTTTAAAAACCAAAGCAATTCATAAACAATAGATTTTAAATGAAGTTTCTTAGTGGTTACCATTGGGAAACCTTCACTTAAATCAAATCGCATTTGGTGACCAAAAACACTTTTTGTGCCTGTGCCTGTGCGGTCTCCTTTTTTGTTGCCGTTTTCTAAAACGTGTTTTACTAGGTCGTGATATTGTTTCATCCCATCTTCCGTCTTCCCGAAGGGAAGAAACTTTATTAATTATTAAAGAAATTTTCTGGACGAATTTAATTAAAATCGTATATAAAGCGTGAATTTTATAATATGTAAATATTAAAAGTTATCAACTTAATGCAGTTTTCCCCTTTGGGAATTAAAGAGGTTTTACCCAATAATCATACCAGCGAAAGTAGCCGAAACTAAAGAGGCAATTGAACCGCCTATTAATGCTTTCATGCCAAATTTTGATAAGGTTTTACGTTGTCCAGGAGCTAATGAGCCTATACCGCCAATTTGAATACCTATAGATGCAAAATTTGCAAATCCGCAAAGCATATAAGTTGCCATAATTATAGATTTTTCATAGCTAAGATGAATGCTGTTGGTTACATCTTTTAATTCTCTTAATTGTATATAGCCTATAAATTCACTTGCGGCTAATTTGATACCTAATAGTTGTCCCATTAGAGCCATATCCTCTTTAGCTACGCCTATGAGCCACATAAGTGGAGCGAATGCGTAGCCTAAAATAAGTTCAAGAGATAAGTTTTCATAAGTGGTATTAGAAGCTATCCAAGTATTAATAGACGTGACATCTCCAATCCAACCTAAAATACCATTAAACATGGCAATAAATGCCACAAATACTAAAAGCATGGCGCCAACATTTACAGCAAGCTTTAAACCTTCAGTCGTTCCGTTTGCTATAGCGTCTAAAAAGTTAGAACCTATTTTGTCTTGCGAGACAGAAACATCTGTATTCACGTCTTCAGTTTGTGGATATAATATTTTCGATATAACAATAGCTCCTGGAGCGGCCATTACTGATGCCGCTAATAAGTGTTTAGCATAAAACAGTCTCAGAGCAGGATCATCACCACCAAGAAAACCAATATATGCAGCAAGTACAGCGCCCGCAACTGTTGCCATGCCACCAATCATAACTAAAAGCATTTCGGACTTATTCATTTTTTCTAAATAAGCCTTTATTAGAAGCGGTGCTTCGGTTTGTCCTAAAAAAATGTTTCCGGCAACACTTAAACTTTCAGCACCAGATATTTTTAAAGTTTTTGAAAGTAGCCAAGCCATCCCTTTTACTACTTTTTGAATAATACCTAGATAAAATAATACTGAGGTTAATGCAGAAAAGAATATGATTGTGGGTAATACTTGAAAAGCAAAAATAAACCCAAAAGTTTCCATATCTACAACTAGACCTTCAAATAAAAATTTACTTCCAGCTCTTGTGAAGTCTAGAACACTAACAAATAAACCGCCTATGAATTCAAAAATAGTTTTAATAAATGCAACCTTTAAAACACCAATGGCTATCAGTAATTGAATAGCTAAACCAATACCAACAATTTTCCAGTCAATTGCTTTTCTGTTACTACTAAAAAGAAAGGCCACAAAAATTAAAGTAATCATCCCAAGAACACCTCTCCATAGGCTATTTATAGAGAATCCTTGACTAGGTAAAATAATGCTTTTGGGTTCTTCTGAATCTTTTAATTCTGGTTGACTTTGATTTTCTTCTTTTAAATCATTTATAGTAGTAGAATTTTCAGTGTTATTAATTACTGAAGTGTTTTGAATGGTATCAACGGTAGCTGATTGCTCTATATCTTGTGCTATAATCGTTGCTGTAAAACAAAAAAATACAGCAGCAATAAGCAAAAACAGCTTTTTCATAATTAAAATTAAGGGTTATTCTCGTTTTGAGATTTCATCACGAATATGCGCTGCTTTTTCATAATCTTCATTAGTAACAGCTTCTTCAAGTAAGGTTTGAAGTTCCTCTAAAGTTTTTCCTTTATAGTTTTCGCGAGGTTCATTAGGTTCTAGTTCATTAGCAACCAATTCATCCATTAAAATGCTGTCTTGGTTTTCGTCGTCTTCATCTTCCTTTTTAGGATTCACTTTTAAGTAAATTCCCGCTTTATCAAGAATATTTTTATAAGTAAAAATTGGTGCTTGAAAACGAAGTGCTAAAGCTATAGCATCACTAGTTCTGGCATCAATAATTTCTTCAATTTTATCGCGTTCGCAAATTAAACTGGAGTAAAACACACCATCAACAAGTTTGTGAATAATTACTTGCTTAACAACAATCTCAAAACGATCAGCGAAATTTTTGAACAAATCGTGTGTTAACGGTCTTGGCGGGCTAATTTCCTCTTCCAAAGCAATAGCTATAGATTGTGCTTCAAAAGCGCCAATAACTATTGGGAGTTTCCGGTCGCCATCCACTTCATTTAAAATCAATGCATAAGCACCATTTTGGGTTTGGCTATACGAAATGCCTTTTATATTTAATTTTACTAAACTCATAATTTATAAAAACGCAAAGAACTGCTTAAATTAGAACTTTACCAACTGCACAAGGCATATTTAAGTCAAAATGCTAATTTAAGCAGTTCTTTAGTATCACACAATTTATAAAAAATAAATTATTGCTGTGCTTTAAATGCTTTTAATTTTTTTATTAATTCTGGAACCACCTGAAAAGCGTCACCAACAACACCATAATCAGCAGCTTTAAAGAAAGGTGCTTCAGGATCTGTATTGATAACCACTTTTACTTTTGAAGCGTTAATACCAGCCAAATGCTGAATAGCTCCAGAAATACCAATGGCAATATATAAATTTGATGCTACAGGTTTACCTGTTTGCCCAACGTGTTCACTATGTGGTCTCCAACCTAAATCTGAAACGGGTTTGGAGCAGGCTGTTGCAGCTCCTAAAACATCTGCAAGTTCTTCAATCATGCCCCAATTTTCAGGGCCTTTTAAACCACGACCAGCAGAAACTACTATTTCGGCATCAGCAATAGTGACTTTATCGGTAGCTTTATCAACGGATTCTACAGTAACCCCTAAATCTGAAATTGAAGGTGAAAAGTCTTCCGCGGAAGCGCTACCATTATTTTCAACTAATCCGAAAGCATTATTAGAAACACCGACGATTTTCACATCTGTATTTATTTGAGTGGTTTCAAAAGCTTTATTAGTAAAAGCTGTTCGTTTTACTGTAAATGGACTAGTACTTGATGGTGATTCAACAACGTTTGATGCATAACCTGCTTGCAAACCAATTGCTAATAATGGCGCTAAATATTTGCTATTTGCAGTAGAGCTAACAATCACAACTTTTGCATCTTCTTTTTCTGCCGCTTGTTTAATGGCAGATGCATAAGCATCAGCATTAAAATTATCGAGTTGCGAATTTGATATATTTAAAACTTTATCAACCCCATAATTGCCTAAAGCAGAGGTGTCGTTAGCATTTATAGCAACGGCAGTAACTGTTGTTCCTAATTGATTAGCAACTGCTTTTGCATAAGAAGCTACTTCAAAAGCTGCTTTTTTAAAAGCACCTTGTTCTGATTCTGTATATACTAAAACTGACATAAATTATTCTTTTTTCATTTCCGCGAAGGCGGGAATCTTATTATTATTTTTCGTTATCTCCAAAAGACCCTGAAATAAATTCAGGGTGATTTAGCAGGCTAAATCACTTTAGCTTCATTATGAAGCAAGCTTACTAATTCATCTAAATTATCTGGAGATACTAAGGTAACTGCGCCTTTTGGAGTAGGTTTTTCAAATGAAACAGAAGTTGTTTCAGCATTTGTCTCTATAGGTTCAACCACATTTAATGGTTTTTTACGAGCCATCATAATACCTCTCATATTCGGTATGCGTAAATCACTTTCTTCAACCAAACCTTTTTGTCCGCCAATAACTAAGGGAAGGGATGTTGAAACGGATTCTTTACCGCCATCAATTTCTCTAATAGCTTTAGCCGATGTGCCATCAACTTCAAGACCAATACAATTGTTTACAAAGTTAGCGCTGATTAATCCAGCTATCATGCCTGGAACCATACCACCGTTATAATCAATAGATTCACGACCAGCAATGACTAAATCAAAACCACCATTATTAATAACGTTGGCTAATTGTTTAGCTACAGAAAAGCCATCTGTTGCGGGTGTGTTTACTCTTATAGCTTCATCTGCACCAATGGCTAAAGCTTTACGTAAAGTAGGCTCTGTTTCTGCACCGCCAACATTTGCTACGGTAACTTGAGCGCCTTGTTTTTCCTTAAACCACATGGCACGTGTTAAACCAAATTCATCATTTGGGTTTATTACAAACTGTACGCCATTTGTATCAAATTTAGTATTATCATCACTAAAATTAATCTTTGAAGTAGTGTCTGGAACGTGACTTATACACACTAATATTTTCATGATTTTTATGTATTAAAATATCTAATTTTTTGAGTTTACGAAGTTAATTATTTTATTCTGAATATTTACTATGCGTGCATAATAAAATTTAAAAAAATCTTACAAGATGATATCTCATTTATTGTTATTTTTGCAGTTCTAAAAAATATATTTAATGAAGACAATTCAATTTAGAGAAGCTATTTGCGAAGCAATGAGCGAAGAAATGCGAAGAGACGAAAGCGTATATTTAATGGGCGAGGAAGTAGCAGAGTATAACGGTGCTTATAAAGCATCAAAAGGCATGTTAGATGAATTTGGTGCTAAACGTGTTATTGATACCCCTATAGCTGAACTTGGTTTTGCAGGTATAGCTATTGGTTCTACAATGACTGGAAACAGACCCATTGTTGAATACATGACGTTTAACTTTTCTCTTGTTGGAATTGATCAAATTATAAATAATGCTGCAAAAATTAGGCAAATGTCTGGTGGCCAATTTAAATGTCCAATTGTATTTCGTGGTCCTACGGGTTCTGCGGGTCAATTAGGAGCAACACACTCACAAGCTTTTGAAAACTGGTTTGCAAACACACCGGGTTTAAAAGTAGTTGTGCCTTCAAACCCTTATGATGCAAAGGGGTTGTTGAAAGCGGCAATTCGTGATGACGATCCAGTAATTTTTATGGAAAGCGAGCAAATGTATGGTGATAAAGGCGAAGTTCCAGAAGGAGAATACATTGTGCCAATTGGTGTTGCAGAGATTAAACGAGTAGGAACAGATGTAACTATTGTATCTTTCGGTAAAATCATCAAAGAAGCATACAAAGCTGCTGACATATTAGAGAAAGAAGGTATTTCTTGTGAAATTATAGATTTACGAACCGTTCGTCCTTTAGATAGAAAAGCGATTGTAGAATCGGTTAAAAAAACCAACAGATTAGTGGTTTTAGAAGAAGCATGGCCTTTTGGAAATGTAGCTACCGAAATTACTTATTTAGTACAATCTGAAGCATTTGATTATTTAGATGCGCCAATTGTAAAAATTAATACAGCAGATACTCCTGCACCATATTCACCAGTTTTATTGGCAGAATGGTTGCCAAACCATGAAGAGGTAATTAAAGCTGTAAAAAAAGTACTGTATAAATAAAACAATATTAATTACGTTATATAAACTTCACCAACCTTCGGCAAGCAAGTTAGCACGATTGTTGATGAAGTTTTTTTGTATTATGAAATTAAGATTAACTATTGCCCTTTTCATCCTCGGACTATGTTCAGCATTTGCACAAACCAAAGTGAGTGGTTATGTGTTTGATGAATTTAATGAACCTGTATCTTTTGCTAACGTCATATTTAAAGGGTCAACAGAAGGCACTATAACTAACGAAAACGGAAAGTTCTATTTAGAATCAGGCGAAACTTGGAATGTCTTAACCGTATCTTTTATAGGTTATGAAACCTTGAATATTCCTCTAGAAAAAAAAGTAAACTACAATTTAAAATTCACACTTAAAGAAGCAACAGCACAATTGGATGCCGTAGTAATTGTATCTGGTAAACAGTCCAAAAAGAATAATCCTGCAATTGATTTATTACGAAAAATCTGGGCAAATAAGCGGAGTAACGGTTTAAAGCAATTCAAACAATACGAATACGATAAATACGAAAAAGTTGAGTTCGATTTAAATACTATAGATAGTGCGCTTATTAAAAGCAAACTGTTTAAGGGTATGGAATTTATTTTTGAAGAAGTTGATACCTCCAGCATAACCGGAAAAACATACTTACCGATTTTTATAAACGAAGCTGTTTCAAAGGTATATGGTGATAATGTTATTAATAAGACCAAGGAAGATTTACTAGGAAATAAAAATTCAGGGTTTAGTGATAATCAAATTATTATTGATTTTGTAGACGATTTATATACCGATTTTAATGTGTATGATAATTATCTTAAATTTTTCGATAAAAGTTTTGTGAGCCCATTGTCAAAAACAGGAATTAGCACTTATAACTATGTGTTGTCTGATAGTACTTTTATAGGTGATAAATGGTGTTACAACATTATCTATTATCCAAGGCGTAAAAACGAATTAACTTTTAAAGGCGATTTTTGGGTGGCAGACACCACTTATGCCATCAAAGAAATTAATCTTCAAGCCTCAAAAAGTGCCAATATAAACTGGGTAAAAGAAATTTATATTGAACAAGAGTTTGAAGTGCTTAATGATTCACTTTTTCTTGTAACCCGAGATTATATGCTATCAGATTTTGCTTTTAATAAAAAAGAAAAATCGCGTGGTGTATATGGAAAGCGAACAACTTTGTACAACAATTATAAGTTTGATATTGAAAAGGACAAAAAATTCTACGAAAAGGACGTTTATAATTATGATAAAGATATTTACAACAGAGGTGAAGAATTTTGGGATGACAATCGTTTAGAAAAATTAAATAAAGATGAAAAAGGGGTTTATAAAATGTTAGACACCTTAAAAACGGTAAAAAAGTTTAAACGTCTTTATAACTTGGGAAGTATTTTGGCATCAGGTTACATAGAGTTTAATACGTTGCCCTTAGATTATGGCCCTGTTTTTTCAACCTTCGGTTATAACGAAGTTGAAGGCATACGTTTACGAACAGGAGGAAGAACCTATTTTGGGCCAAATGATTTGTGGCGAATAGAGGGCTTTTTAGCCTACGGATTTCAAGACGATAAATTTAAATATGGTATTTCTGGTAAGTGGTTGCTTAATAAAAAGAGCCGACTAATTATTTCTGGAGGAAAGCGACGCGATGTAGAACAAATAGGAGCCAGTTTAACAACAAGCACCGATGTTTTAGGCAGAAGTTTAGCCTCTTCCTCGGTAGTGAGTACCGGTGCCAATGATAAATTAACGAACATTAATTTAACCAGTTTAGCAATTGAAGCTGAGCCTTGGCAAAATGTTATTTTTAGACTAGGAGGAAACTACAGAACTTTAGAATCGGCATCGCCAACATTTAGTTTAGATTATAATACGCCAACAGGTATAGCATCTGAAATTAAACAATACGAAACAAACTTATCAGTATCGTATTTTCCTAGACGGAAAATGACTGGTTTTGGTGTGGAACGCAGAGTAGCCAATGATTATTTTGCGCATCTGTTCACTCAAGTTACCAGAGGCGATAAAAGTATTCTTAATAGCGATTTTGATTATACCAAAGTGCAGTTTTCATATACACAACCCTGGCAAATGGGTGGTTTTGGAAGACTTTATACTACTATTGAAGCAGGTAAAACCTTTGGAGAATTACCACTCGGTTTGTTAAGTGTCATTCCTGGAAATCAAACGTATTTTTCAATTTACAATACGTTTTCGCAACTTGATTATTACGAGTTTGTGTCTGATACTTATGCGTCATTTCATTTTGAGCATAATTTTAACGGGCGCTTGTTTTCAAGAATTCCGTTTTTAAGGAAATTAAATCTTCGTGAAATTGTAAGTGTTCGAGGTGTTTTAGGTAGTCTTTCAGAAGAAAATATAGCCTTGAGTAACGTTGCAAGCAATCCAAATAATCTTCAGTTGATTGCACCATCAAATGAACCCTATTACGAATATAGTTTAGGCATTGGTAATATTTTTAAAGTGTTTAGAATAGACTTCAATTTTAGAGGAAATTATAAAGATAACATTCAATATCCTAATGCTAGAAAATTTGGTGTAACGGGGAGCTTTGGATTTTATTTTTAAGAGGCTCGTTTAACGGTTTTGTATATGGTTTGTTGCGTGTTTCAGCAATAAATTTAGCAAATACAAACCAAATAGAAAATCCGCGAGGATTTTTGTAAGTAGGCGATTACTAGCAATGAATTATACACGGCTTGTAACACGTTATTTTTATTTCAAATATTTATTCAGAAAATCAATTTGTGCTTTACTCGATTTATCAAATAGTGGACTTGGATAATACAATAGTCCGAAATGCCCTCCATCAATATCAACCCATTCTTTCGGTTGCGTAATGTTATTATATACAAATTGTGTCACTTTTGGGTTAGCACCATTCATCTCATCATTTGTTGCAACGACCATTAGTATTGGAGCTTTTAATTGATCTGCAAATTGACCAAGATTGAAATCATCAGGAATTTCGATGTTAGAAAATGAAACTACATTTTTCCAATTTGTGCCAAACCGACCACCATATTCAATAAACCAATTATATGCCGTTAAATCTGTTAATGCAGAAGGTGTTCCTTTTTGGTCTGTCGAAACTATAGGCATTTGATCAGTCGTTGTATTTGGCAAACTCATTATATCGTCAATTAAAAGAGTTTCTTTTGCAAAAGCATATAAACTTCCATCTTTATCTTCTTTGGGAAATTCTTCCCCAAAAGCAGGAATCATAGTAATAACAGCTTTAACTCTATTATCTGTAATTCCAGCTAGAAATGCCTCACGTGAGCTCAAACTTGCTCCCCAAACGGCAATTTTATTTGCATCAATTTCGGGTTGGTTTGAAATAAAACCGATGGCATCAATATAACCTCTGGATTGGATCCAGAAATTTATTTCTTGACGTGGTTCTCCATCACTTATCCCTAAATTTCGATGATCATATAGTGCAACAGCAAAACCTGCTTCTCTAAACTTCACTGCATATTTATCGGCTGTCATCCCATCGATGGTAGTTGTAAATCCGTGAGCCATTATAATAACTGGACTTTTTTTCGATTTATCCTCTGGTAAATATAACCTCCCTCTAAGTATGGCTCCTTGTGACTTAAACTCAATATTTCTGTACATAATATTTCCAATTGTATTAGATTCAAGTGTTCCCTTTGGTTTTTGATTATTACTACAAGCCAATAAAGTCCCTATGAAGATTACCAGTAGAATTTTGATTGTTTTTATCATTATTGTGATTATTTAGCTCCCACAGTTGTCTAATGTGTTACAAGAAAAGATAAAGTTCCGTTTCAATGAACTTTATCGATTGTTAAACGAAGTTATCGTTTTTTTCTGACAAAGTCAAGCTATAGAAACAAAAAAGATCACCTAAAAAAGTGACTTTTTCAATATTCATAAAATTATAATTTTCTATTCAAAAACAACATCATCAAAATAAATGTCCTGTGGCGAACCATAACTGCTTGAAAAAACAACCAAGCCAGAACGGATACAGCTAAGGTCTAAATTTTTGGTTTTAATGCTGTATTTTTTCCATTTGGTGGTTAATTTAACTTCAATGGATTTTTTTGCGGTGTCAGGATATGTTTTATCCTTGCCTATCAACCCAAAACCTATGGTTGCTGTTACATTTTTTTTACTAGCTTTTGCCCAAAAACTGAATGTAGTAGCTTCTGAAATATCATAACCTCCAAGAATGTCACCCCAATCATTTGCTGGGTCAACTAAACCAAGACCATACCAATCATGTACTTCATTATAGCTAATTTTTAATGCCGCTTTTCCTGAATACACATCATCTTGATTATGAGTATCTACACTAATAGATTTATAGTTCCCCATATATGCAGTTGGTAAGTATGGCAAATCATCTCCATCCTTATATACATAGAAAGGTAAATGGGCTTTAGGTACTAAATATTTTCTATTTTTAGCATCTTTATCACTTGCAATAATAGATGTAGATGCTATACCAACATTGTTATAGGTGTCTTTAACGTTTACATATATTTTTATAGGACCGTCTTCCTTTGGTACCTGAATTAAATAACCACCAGTATTAGTAGTTCTATAATTAAGTGTGTTGATTTGATTTCGCCGCTTACGACTCCCTGTACGTTGATTGTAATAAAAGCTAATATCTAATTTTTCATGCTCTATATCAGATACTTTTAAAGTAGCAGGAATCCATAATCCACTTTCATAATTGGAATTAGGTAATTCGAAAGTTTCAATTATGGGTACGTTATTAATTGGTTTACTTCCTGTATAGGCTTCTCTAATGGCCCAATATTGTGGACGATACATGTCTTTATGGTGCGTAAAAAACCAAGGAGAAATAAAGGCGTTACCACTTGCATAATGGAATACATATACTCCTAAACATGCTGGTTTGTTTTTAATCCAGTCATTATAACCAATTGCAATGGCATTATATTTTTGCTGGTCAGTCGGTTCTACTATAACTCCGTTTTTTTTCTGTTTTATATCCCATTCTCCGGTGACTCCAAATTCTGTAATAATATAGGGTTTGTCAATACCTCTTTTTTTTACTTCGGAAGCTAAAAAACCAGCGCCTGAGCCATAACTGTTCAAACCGTAAATATCAATAGAAGGCACTAATTTTTGCCACCAGTCTAACCCAAAAGTCCATGCTTCTACAGAAGTTATCGGATGATTCGGGTCTAACGCTTTAATCTTACTACAAATTTTTTCTAAAAGTATAGAGTAAGCTTCTTTTTCTTCATCTGTAGCTATATTCAAATAAACCTCATTGCCAACACCCCAAGTAAGAACAGCAGGGTGGTTTTTGTATTTTTCTACAGTTTCAATGGCACCGTTATACATATCTTTCATGCCTTCTTTATCCTCTAGATAATTAAAACTATCGTCATCTTCCATTCCAGGGCGGCCATGTCTCATCCAGATGCCTACCATTACCTTTATGCCATAAGTCTCAGCAGCATCAAGGAGTTTGTTAGTGTTGTTATTAGTTGCCCATAGCCTTATTGTGTTAACACCAAGGAATTTTAGATCTTTAAAATAGCGATCATAATTTTCTGCATCTTTATCGTACCCAAACGTAACGCCTTTAATTTCAAAAGGTTCGCCGTTTACCATTAAAGCCCAATTGTTGTCAATTTTCTTAATAGTAGTTTGAGCTTTTAAGCTGAAATTTAAAAGAAAAGTAATAAAAAGCGTTAGTATAAAATGGATTAGATTTCTGTTCATGATATAGAAAATAAGATATTATGAATGTTAACTATGAAGATATGAAATCGTTTTAAAAATCATTTGGAATAAGTTTTATTTTTTTCTTAGAGGTATTAAATTATTTAAAAAAAGACCGCCTTATGAAGACCGTCTTTTTCAATATTTATTAAAAGTTGTAGTTTGAGGTTACAACTCAAAAGCTTCTTTTACTTTATCAAAGCTATAAACCATTTCAGAAAAGTAAACACCTTTAAACGTTAATCTAAAATTTCCTCTAAAGAAATGAGGTTGTCATCCGGAATGCGGTCTATCATTTTATTATAAGGATCAATACCTGCTTTTATTGGCAGTTTCTTTGTCATATATGTAAATGTTGATTTACCAGGGTTCACCCAAACTTTTTTCAGAACTAAAGGCGATTTTATTGTCATGTCTTGTTCGTTTTTTATATCATCATCAAAAACGGCAATTTCAAGTAAATTGGCTTTATCTCCTGTTGCTAATAATTTACCATTACCATCAAAATATTTCTTCGAGCTTTCAACTTCAATAGTTACTTCATAGTTATCATCTGCCACTTTTTTATAAGAGGCTTCTGTAACTTTGTTAGAATAAAGCGTAATTTTTTCAAAGCTATCTTCTAAATAATATTGCAGAGAATCTGGCGTTACAGATGTCATGTAATCATACCACTCTACAGTAGTTGTAAAAGGGGCTTCTTGCCTAAAGCGTGCAGCTTCTGCATAAGCTTTAAAACCTTTGTTTAAATTGGCTTCACCAATTAAATCTTGAAGCGCATAAAGTATCAATCCTCCTTTTCGATACCAAACATAGGCTTGATTATCATTATCAAGTAATGTTTTTTCAAACTTGCTTTCGTTGGCTCTACTTCTTAAGTATCGGTCTAATTCTTCTTTTAAAAATGCCTGCATCGCATCTACACCATATTCTTTTTTCATCACCATCAACGAAGAATACTCAGCCATGGATTCAGAAATTTGATTGGATCCTCGTGTTGCTGACGGTGTAATTTGATGTCCCCACCATTGATGTGCTACTTCGTGAGCTGTAACAGTATAAACATAATCTAAATCATTAGGATCGCTAAAATCTCCTACCCATCCAAAACTTTCTGCAAATGGTACGGTATTCGGAAATGATTGAGCAAATGTAGAATATCTGGGAAATTCAATAATTCTCATTTGGCGATATTGGTAAGGGCCATAATTTTCAGAGAAATAATCTATAGAATGTTTCACGCCTTTTACGAAACGGTCAATATTATAAGTGTGAGTGGGATGATGAAATATTTCAATATTCACTTTTTCACCTGATTTTCCAGTCCAAACTTCGCGGTGAACATCATATACCGCTGAGGAAATATTATAGAAAAAATCTAATTCACCTTCCATTTTGTAGGTATAATATTTTCTTCCATTTTCTTCCCATTCTTTCTGTAAATATCCTGGCATTATAGCAATCTGATCTGGAGCTGTACTTACGGTACCTTCAAAAGTTATATAATCGGCGTCATCATTAAACAATAAATTACTTGTTCCCCAGGAATCAGTTTGCTCAGGTAGTGAATAATCTTTTATGGGTAATTCATATTTCTTACGATCTTGATCACTGGTTAATTCGCCTTGAGCGCTATAACCGAATGACGGGAAGAAATTGTTATTTAAAAATGTTCCATTATATACTAAATCTGAGCCTGAACCTTCGTTAGGAAAGCCTTTATATGAACTGCTTACTTCTAACGTCATGCTAATCGTGTCATTTGGTTTTAATGGTGATTCAAAAGCATAAATTTCATAACCAAAGTCATCATAACGTTTACCTAATTTTGGAACATAACCTTCAATAGTAAATGTATTAACTTCTTTCTTCAACAACCCTTCTGGCCCCCAATTTAAATGTAATGAGTCAATAACTTCATTAGATTTATTCACCATTTTAAATGTTGTTTTTATTTTTGCGGAACGTTCTTCAGGTATTAAATCAGCAACAATTTTCACATCAATAACTTTTGGCTGTGCTATTTTATCGTATTGACTCAGTTGTTTTTCATATTCAGCGGAACCAATTGTTCCTTGTTTTACAGTGCGATAATTGTTTAAAGTTTTAGTGTTATAATTAATAAATGCACCAGAACCAATAAAAATAGCTAACAAAATAATAACTGATGCAATCGTTCTTACGTTTAGTCGTCCTTTAGCTATTTGCCAACGCGCTTTTCTGCCAGAATCTGTTCCTCGTTTCCAAAAAAGATAACCGACAACTAATAAAACGCCTCCAAAGGCTAACCAATAGGTTCTAAACCAAAAAAGAGCCTTTCCAAAATGCCCGAATCCATTCATGTCAGACACTGTGTAGCCTGGGGCATAACCATATAAGTATAAATTGTTATTGACATCTGCTAAACTATTTAATCCAAAAAGTAATACCCAAATGGCTATGGCGATTACATGTCCCATAAATTTTTTGGCAACTATAGAATGCACAAAAAAGGCCAATAAAACGAAAATGATGTACTTAGGGAATTCAATTAAATATAAATCAGTGAAGTACTTTTCAAATTCAAAATTGAAATACCCTTTAATGATTTGATTTAGTACACCACTAACTAAAATCATGTTTACTAAAACAAAACTTATCATTGCTAATGCTAAAAATTTAGACCCATATACGATACGATTCGGTAATGGAAGGGCACCAAATATTTGGTCGTAATTTACATTGCGCTCTCTATGTAACACTTCACCAGTCATAAATACAATAAGAATAAAAATGAGAATTCCGTATGTGAAATCTTTTACTTCTAACATATAATATGTGAGTGGTAACGATGGTGTTCCATAAATAGGGAAACCAAACCAGGCATCAAAAAACAGGAATAGCACAGCGGCAATTAAAATGGCTATAAAAAAATTATCTCTTATAATATTTTTAAATTCCATAACTGCCAAACGAAATAATAATTTAACATTTAAGCTTTTTGAGAAAACTTTTGAAACCATTGGAATTTTAGTCAGTGAAGCAGTTACATTGTTTTTATCTATGTTGTCGTTTTTCTTCTTTGATTTATAATTTTTATTTAAAAATTTCTGAAAATCAAATCTAAATAATGTGAATAGCAATGCCAGTATACCCAAACCAACCCAAATAATTCGATTCCAAACTAACATACCTTGAAACGGAACCGTTAAATTATTTTGTTCTTCAGGCGTCCAGTATTGAATAATATTTTGATAAGTACCCAAACCAAAAGGGTCTAAAAGACTTACTAAGTTTTTGTTTTCAATATCTTGAGTAAGTGTTAAAGTGATTAAATAAGTAATGAAAAGAATCGCTCCTCCAGCGTATGCCAACATGACTTTTTTGGTTAAACTTACTAAAGAGAAGAAAATACAGCCAGCAAAGAAAAAATTTGTCCAATATAGCATTAATGTTGGTTGTAGATAATGCCAGAAATTAAATGTTGTAAAACGATCAGGCTCTTCAAAACCTGCGAATGGGCCAATAATGAATCCTATAATTAAGCCTAAATGCAATCCAAGGCTTACTAAAAAAAGGACAGACATAGAACCAAAAAAACGACCTAATAAATAGCCTTTTTCACTTACAGGATATGAAAAATAATAATTTTCCGTTTTATGTTCAATATCTCTGTAAACGGGTACTCCCATAATGGCGCTTGACAGCATAATCCCGAAAATGCTTATCAGCGAAAGCATTGATGCTATTGCTACAGGAGAATTGACAAAAACTTTTTCTGAGGCTGGTCCGTTTCCACCAATAGCTGTAATAAGACCGAAAACAAGAAGAATTCCAAAATACGCCCATGTTGCAGGTCGCTTTAGTCTATATTTTATTTCAAATTTGAATATTTCTTTAAACATAATTGAATGATTTTAAATGAATTAATTAAACAATTATGCTAAAGTTGAATCCATACGAGATGTGATTTCAGCAAAATAAACATCTTCTAAATCCGCATTAATAGCATCAAATGAAGCGTCTGGTTGGTTGTCACTTAATACGTGTATGACTGTTTGTCCCGCTTTAAGGTGAGTTGAAATTACTTGTAAATCTGATTGGTAATTGGCCAATTCAGCTTTTTCAATAGCTTTTTTCCAAACTCGGCCTTTAATACCATCGGTTAAAATACTTGGATTACCTTTAACAACAACTTCCCCAAGGCAGATGATGGCCATGTTGTTACATAAGTTGGAAATATCATCAACAATATGCGTTGATAAAATTACAATAGTGTTTTCTCCAATTTCACTTAGTAAATTATGAAAACGAACACGTTCTGCTGGATCTAAACCAGCTGTGGGTTCATCTACAATTATTAATCTAGGGTCGCCAATTAAAGCTTGAGCAATACCAAAACGTTGTTTCATTCCTCCCGAATAGGTTCCTAAGCTTTTATTTCTTACATCCCATAAGTTAGTTTTATTCAGCAATGATTCTACTAGATCTTTACGCTCTCCTTTGTTAGATATTCCTTTTAGAGAGGCAATATGATTTAGCATACTATATGAACTTACTTTAGGGTACACACCAAACTCTTGAGGCAGATAACCAAGGATTTTTCGCACTTGAGCTTTGTCATTTAAGATGTCAATATCATCTAACATAGCAGAACCTGAATCAGCCTGCTGTAGTGTGGCTAAGGTTCGCATTAATGAAGATTTTCCTGCTCCGTTAGGTCCTAAAAGACCAAACATTCCTTGAGGAATATTTAGTGTAACGTCTTTTAAAGCTTGAACACCGTTTGAATAGGTTTTGCTAAGGTTTTTGATTTTTAATTCCATAAATTAAGATTATCTGTTTGCTAGTTAGTGTCTGGTCGGAAACAGACGATTTTTATAATTTGAATTATTTTTGATGTCATTTTTGTTTAGTTTTTATGAGTTGATACCTTAGTATCAAGCGATTAAAAATAAACTGAAAGGGCGCAAAAAGAAACAAATTTAATTTTGCTGTGTTTCCGTCCAGACACTAGTTAGTAGCTAAAGATAAATAAATAATTAAGAATGTTGATTTTTAGAACCCTTGGCTTAATAAATATATTTCTTCTAATTGTCTAGATTGATTCTCTGATAAAAAAAATGTTTTAATGTTTTTAATCAGGCGTTAAACCAATCTGCCTAATTTTTCTGATAAAGTCAAAGACTTAAAAACAAAAAGACCACCCGTTTAGGATGGCCTTTTAAATGTATTTGAGCTTTAAGTTTTACAACCCAAAAGCAATTTTTACTTTATCAACATAATCTAATTTCTCCCAAGTAAATAACTCTACATCAAGGGTTATACTTTCGCCATTAGGCTGAGAAAAAGTTTTAGTTACTATTTCGTTTTCACGACCCATGTGCCCGTAAGCAGCAGTTTCGCTATATATTGGGGAACGTAATTTTAGGCGTTCTTCAATAGCAAAAGGGCGCATATCGAAAATTTCAGATACTTTTTCGGCTATTTCACCATCGGTCATATTAAAAGTACATGTGCCATACGTATCAACAAAAATACCCATAGGTTCTACCACACCAATAGCATAACTTACTTGTACTAAAATTTCATCCGCAACACCAGCAGCAACTAAATTTTTAGCAATGTGTCTTGTAGCGTAAGCAGCACTTCTATCCACTTTACTTGGGTCTTTTCCCGAAAAAGCACCACCACCGTGGGCACCTTTGCCACCGTAAGTGTCAACAATAATTTTGCGTCCCGTTAAACCGGTATCTCCGTGAGGTCCACCAATTACAAACTTTCCTGTTGGGTTAATGTGATATGTGATGCCATCATTAAATAATTTTTGAATAGCTTCAGGAAGATTAGCAACGACTCTTGGTATTAATATATCAACAATATCTTTTCTGATTTTTGCAAGCATGGTTTCGTCATCAGCAAAATCATCGTGTTGTGTTGATACCACAATTGCGTCAATACGTTGCGGAATATTATCATCGCTATACTCAATTGTAACCTGACTTTTAGAATCTGGTCTCAAATAAGAAATAGCTTTATTTTCTCGTCGTAATTCAGCAAGCTCTTTTAAAATTCTGTGCGATAAATCTAAAGCCAAAGGCATAAAATTTTCCGTTTCGTTTGTTGCATAACCAAACATCATACCTTGATCGCCAGCACCTTGTTGTTCTTTGCTTCCTCGATCTACACCTTGATTAATGTCATCAGATTGTTCATGAATTGCAGAAAGCACACCGCATGAATTACCGTCAAACATATATTCGCCTTTGGTATAGCCAATTTTATTTATAGTATCTCTCGCTATTTTTTGAACATCTAAATATGTTGTAGATTTTACTTCTCCAGCAAGTACAACTTGACCAGTAGTTACTAAAGTTTCGCATGCTACTTTAGACTCTTTGTCAAAAGCTAAAAAATTATCAATTAACGCATCACTAATTTGATCAGCTACCTTGTCTGGATGTCCTTCAGAAACACTTTCTGAAGTGAATAAATAAGCCATATTCTTTATTTTATGGTAAGATTTGACGATAACGTCGAAGGAAGTTTACACTGCCTTTAGCATTTTTGCTTGTGCTGAACTTGCTTCAGTATCTTTTAAAGATAATAATGAAGAAATAAGTTTAGTACAAAGAGGTTGCAATCAGTCAAATCTTTCCTCTATTATTTGTTTTGCAAAAGTAAAAAAATAAAAGAATATGAACCTTGATTTTTCTTTTTTTCGATGATATGTTGGTTATTAAATTTTAATTGTAAATATTTGCATCATTCAAAATGAAAAAACAAATTTTAAATATCATTTCTATTAATGTCATAGTGATTATTTCACAGCGATAGGGAATGGTATATTTTAAAAAATAACTTTTAAAAGCCTTCCTAAATTTGGAAGGCTTTTTTTATGTATTTTTTTTCGTTTTTGAACATCATAAAAAAAATGATTTAAATAACTGAATAACAGTATTTTAATTAGTTTTTATGGGTCGTGAATTTAACCTATAAAAGTAAAGGTTAATCTATAAGAAACCCTAATAAATTAATTTCGACAACTTGTTTTATGCAAATTGAAGAATTTTTGTTAAAAATCTTAAAAAAGCAATAGAATAAATATCAATATAGAGGATAAGCGAAATATTTTGCAATAAATATGAAAGAACTTAATAAACATAGTAAAAGGCTAACACAGGATGAATCTCAACCAGCATCGCAAGCCATGTTATACGCCGTTGGTTTGACTGATGAAGACATGCAAAAAGCTCAAGTAGGTATTGCTAGCACAGGGTATGACGGGAATCCATGTAATATGCATTTAAATAATTTGGCTGCTGAGGTGAAAATTGAGTGTAATATTGCAGATTTAGTCGGCTTAGGATTCAATACTATTGGTGTTAGTGATGGTATCTCCATGGGAACTTCTGGTATGAATTATTCTTTAGCGTCTCGAGATATTATTGCAGACTCAATTGAAACGGTAATGCAAGCACAAAGTTATGATGCGCTTGTTTCTGTTGTTGGTTGTGACAAAAATATGCCTGGGGCTGTTATTGCGATGTTGCGTTTAAATCGTCCGTCAATCATGATGTATGGTGGTACCATTGCATCAGGAAATTATAAAGGAAGAAAGTTAAATATTGTTTCGGCATTTGAAGCTTTAGGTCAAAAAGTGGCTGGGGAAATTGATGAAGAAGAATATAAAGACATTATAAAAAGAGCTGTTCCTGGAGCAGGAGCTTGTGGCGGGATGTATACAGCAAATACTATGGCCTCAGCTATAGAATGTATGGGTTTTGCATTGCCATATAATTCATCAATTCCTGCTGAAAATCCAAATAAATTATCAGAAAGTGAAAGAACAGCTAGAGCTATAAAAAACCTTTTAGAATTAGATTTAAAACCATTAGATATTATTTCTAAAAAATCTATAGAGAATGCTATTGCTCTTGTAAATGCCTTAGGAGGCTCTACAAATGCGGTATTGCATTTCTTAGCTATTGCACATGCAGCCGATATTGATTTTACATTAGAAGATTTTCAACGTGTTAGCGACAGAACACCTTTAATAGCCGATTTAAAACCTAGTGGAAAATATTTAATGGAAGATGTTCATGGTATTGGTGGGACTCCAGCCGTAATGAAATATTTACTAGATAATGGCTTTTTACATGGCGATTGTATGACGGTAACAGGAAAAACTTTAGCAGAAAATTTAACAGCTGTTGAGCCACTTAAGTTTGAAAATGAACAAGATGTTATTTACCCAAAGGATAACCCTTTAAAATCTTCAGGAAACCTACAGATTCTTTATGGGAACTTAGCCACTGAGGGTTCGGTTGCAAAAATATCAGGAAACGAAGGCTTGTTGTTTGAAGGGAAGGCAGTGGTATATGATGGAGAACAAGCAGCAAATACTGGGATTTCTAATGGAGAAGTTGAAAGAGGTGACGTAGTCGTCATTCGGTATGTAGGTCCAAAAGGAGGTCCGGGAATGCCAGAAATGTTAAAACCAACGTCTTTAATAATGGGTGCAGGTTTAGGGAAATCTGTAGCACTAATTACAGATGGTCGTTTTTCTGGTGGAACACACGGCTTTGTTGTTGGGCATATAACCCCAGAAGCTCAAGACGGTGGCACCATAGGATTATTGAAAACTGGTGATAACATTAGAATTAGTGCTGAAGATAATTCTATTAATGTATTGCTTTCTGATGAAGCATTAGCAGAAAGAAAATCACAATGGATTCAGCCAGAATTAAAACACAAAAAAGGAATATTATATAAATATGCAAAATCGGTTTCATCGGCCTCTAAAGGCTGTGTAACGGACGCATAAAATTCCTGCGAACGCAGGAATCTTATAATTAAATAACCAAAAGTTAGTCATTATAAAAAGAAAAAAAATTAGAGTAAGCTCGAAAGAGTATTAAAAAATACTGAGAGATGAAAGAAACTCAAACAATAAATAAAACCAAAAACGTGGCAGAAAAAACACAACGTATCACAGGTAGCGAAGCTGTTGTAAGAAGTTTGATGGCTGAAGGCGTTGATATTCTTTATGGATATCCAGGAGGTGCTATTATGCCTGTTTATGATGAATTATATAAATTTCGAGATCAAATTCATCACGTATTAACACGTCATGAACAAGGTGCTGCACATGCGGCCCAAGGTTATGCTCGTATATCTGGTAAAGTTGGTGTTGCTATGGCAACTTCTGGACCAGGGGCAACTAATTTAATTACTGGAATTGCCGATGCGCAAATAGATTCAACTCCAATTGTTTGTATTACTGGGCAGGTGCCATCGCACTTATTAGGTAGTGATGCGTTTCAAGAAACAGATATTGTTGGTATTTCAACACCAGTTACTAAATGGAATTGTCAAGTAACAAAAGCGGAAGATATTCCTGGAGCTATAGCTAAAGCATTTTATATTGCTAAAAGCGGAAGACCAGGACCTGTATTAGTGGACATAACAAAAGATGCTCAGTTCGGGGAGTTAGATTTTAAATACGAAAAATGTAAAGGTGTAAGAAGTTATATTCCAATACCTAAAACAGATCCAGAAACTATTAATGCTGCTGCGGAATTAATTAATAAGGCTAAAAAACCCATGATTGTTTGGGGGCAAGGTGTTATTTTAGGGAAAGCGGAAGTAGAACTTAAGGCGGTGATAGAAAAAGCTGGAATTCCTGCGGCGTGGACTATTTTAGGAGCTTCGGCATTACCAACGTCACATCGATTAAATATAGGTATGGTTGGTATGCATGGTAATTATGCACCAAATAAATTAACCAACGAATGCGATGTGTTAATTGCTATTGGGATGCGTTTTGATGACCGTGTTACGGGTAGTTTAGATACCTATGCAAAACAAGCTAAAATCATTCATTTTGATATTGACCCTGCGGAAATTGATAAAAATGTAAAAACCGATGTTGCTGTTTTAGGTAATTCAAAAGAAAGTTTAGCAATGCTTTTTGATGCTTTAAACAAAAACTCGCACGAATCATGGTTACAAGAATTTAAAGATTTATATGCTATTGAATTTGAACAAGTAATCAAAGGAGATATCAATCCTACAAAAGAAGGATTGACTATGGGCGAAGTTATAAAACAAATAAATATTGAAAGTAAAGGAAACGCAGCCATTGTTTCAGATGTCGGGCAACATCAAATGATTACGTGTCGTTATGCGAAGTTTAACCAAACCAAGAGTAACATTACATCAGGTGGTTTAGGCACAATGGGGTTTGCACTGCCCGCGGCTATAGGAGCTAAAATGGCAGCGCCAGAACGCGAAGTAGTTGCCATTATAGGAGATGGAGGTTACCAAATGAATATTCAGGAGTTAGGAACCATTTTTCAGCAAAAAACAGCTGTTAAAATTGTCGTATTAAACAATGAGTTCTTAGGAATGGTTCGTCAGTGGCAACAATTATTTTTCGATAAGCGTTACGCTTCTACGGAAATGACAAATCCAAATTTCGTAGCTATTGCTGAAGGATATTATATAAAAGCTAAGAAAGTAACCAAACGTGAAGAATTGGCTGATGCAGTAAAAGAAATGATGGCTTCAAAAGAGTCTTATTTCTTAGAAGTTTGTGTAGAAAAAGAAGATAACGTATTTCCAATGATTCCTTCAGGAGCATCGGTTTCAGATGTACGTTTAAGTTAAATAAATAAAATAGAATAAAGAAAATAGAACAGAGAGTAAAGATGCTTATCAATATAAGATAGAATTCAGAAGAAAACAATGAACTGTCTTTTTTCTAACATCTTTTCTCTATTATCTTTTGTAAAATGAACGAAGACATAAAATCATTCACAATATCAATATACACCGAAAATAATATCGGTTTATTGAATCGTATATCCGCTATTTTTCAGCGAAGACATATCAATATTGAAAGTTTAACAACATCTCAATCAGAGATTGATGGTGTAAACCGTTTTGTAATTGTTGTAGACATGACCGAATCGAATGCATGTAAAATTGTTAAACAAATTGAAAAGCAAGTTGAAACGATAAGAGCTTATTATCACACTGAAGACGAAACCATATTTACGGAGTCTTGCATGTTCAAGATTAAATCTGATTTGTTGTTTAATGAGCCTCAAATTCAGAATATAATTAAAGAGAGTAACACAACAATAGTAACTGTAAACAAAGAGTTTTTTGTTTTAGAAAAATCTGGACGACGAAACGAAATAGAATCTTTACGACGAGATTTGAATGTATTCGGAATTATGCAATTTGTGCGTTCAGGTAGAATTGCAGTCACTAAGGAACAAATGAAAATATCAGAAATGCTAACAGCATTCAATAATCAATAATAACAATTAAATATAAAATGGGAAATTATTTTAACACACTATCGCTAAGAGATAAATTAAATCAATTATCGAAGTGTAGATTTATGGATGCTTCAGAATTTACAGATGGAGTAAACGTATTAAAAGGTAAAAAAATAGTTATAGTAGGATGTGGTGCTCAAGGATTAAACCAAGGGTTAAATATGAGAGATTCTGGTTTAGATATTTCTTATACATTGCGCGATGCTGCAATTGCAGAAAAGCGTCAATCTTTTGTAAATGCTTCTGAAAATGGTTTTAATGTTGGTACCTACCAAGAGTTAATTCCAACAGCTGATTTGGTATTGAATTTAACACCAGACAAGCAGCATACAAGTGTCGTGAAAGCGGTGATGCCTTTGATGAAAAAAGGAGCAACATTATCTTATTCTCATGGTTTTAATATTGTTGAAGAAGGTACACAAGTACGTGAAGATCTTACTGTAATTATGGTTGCGCCAAAGTGTCCAGGAACTGAGGTTCGTGAAGAATATAAGCGTGGTTTTGGTGTGCCAACATTAATAGCAGTGCACGAAGAAAATGATCCTGAAGGAAAAGGTTGGGCACAAGCAAAAGCTTATGCCGTAGCCACGGGGGGAGATAAAGCAGGTGTATTAGCATCGTCTTTTATAGCTGAGGTTAAGTCTGATTTAATGGGAGAGCAAACGATTCTTTGTGGATTGTTACAAACGGGTTCTATCCTTTGTTTTGATAAAATGGTTGAAGAAGGCATTGATTCTGGTTATGCTTCAAAATTAATTCAGTACGGTTGGGAAACTGTTACAGAAGGTCTGAAATATGGTGGTGTAACTAATATGATGGATCGTCTTTCTAACACAGCAAAAATAAAAGCTTTTGAATTATCAGAAGAGTTAAAAGATATCATGCGTCCATTATTCCAAAAGCATATGGATGATATAATTGAAGGTCGTTTCTCTGCTGGTATGATGGCAGATTGGGCTAATGATGATAAAGATTTGTTAGGTTGGAGAGCTGCAACTGCAGAAACTGCGTTTGAAAAAACACCAGCTGGAAATGTTGAAATCTCAGAGCAAGAATATTATGATAATGGCGTATTGATGATTGCTATGGTAAGAGCAGGTGTGGAATTAGCTTTTGAAGCGATGACAGATTCTGGAATTATCGATGCTTCTGCATACTACGAATCATTGCACGAAACACCGCTTATAGCTAACACCATTGCACGAAAGAAATTATATGAAATGAATAGTGTGATTTCTGATACAGCTGAGTACGGATGTTATTTATTCGATCATGCTTGTAAGCCTTTATTAACAGATTTCATGAAAAATATCAAAACAGATGTTATAGGAAAGCCTTTTGCTAAAGATAACGGTAATGGAGTTGATAACGCAAAACTTATTGAAGTAAATGCAGCTTTAAGAAATCATCCAGTTGAAAAAGTGGGTGAGTTTTTAAGATCATCTATGACGGCTATGAAGCCAATAGTATAATCACAAGCACAACTAAACTAAACTATATTTTGTTCAAACCTGTCAGATGTTATCATTTTGACAGGTTTTTTCATTACAGTAACTTCATTTTAAGTATAATATTCTGTTTTTATATTTCTTAAAAACATTCAATTCCTCGAAAACGTTTGCGTCGTAAAACAGTTAGTTAATTGAGATACAGAAGGGGTTTTAGAATTGTTTTTTGTTATTTTGAAGTAATTAGTGTCACTTCAAATATAAATTCATGAAACATCCTTTTACAGAAATTCCAGAAGCTTATAAGATTGAATCGCTTTTACACCAAAAAACATATCTCGTAAATGGCGAGTTGCGACATTGGGAAGGTGAAACGGCTGAAGTATATTCAACTATTTCTTCTACTTTAAAATATAAGCAAACACTTTTAGGAACTATTCCTCAACTTGGCGAAAAAGAAGCTATAGAAGTTCTAGATTCTGCAATTTCAGCTTATGATAAAGGGAAAGGACTATGGCCAACAATGAAAGTTGGCGATAGAATAGCTTGCATGGAATCGTTTGTTGAACAAATGAAAACTAAGCGAGAAGAAGTCGTAAAACTATTGATGTGGGAAATCGGGAAAAACTTGCCTGATTCTGAGAAAGAATTTGATAGAACAGTTGATTACATTTATGATACCATTGAAGCTTATAAACAAATAGATAGAGATTCGGCTAAGTTTGAAAAAAACTCTGGAGTTTATGCACACATTCGTCGTGGCCCTTTAGGAGTCGTTTTATGTTTAGGACCTTATAATTATCCATTAAATGAAACGTTTACGTTGTTGATTCCAGCATTAATCATGGGTAATCCTGTTATTTTCAAACCAGCAAAACTTGGAGTTTTATTAATATCTCCTCTATTAGAAGCTTTTCAAAGTAGTTTTCCGGAGGGTGTAGTGAATATTGTTTACGGTCGTGGTCGCGTTTTGGCAACACCGATTATGAAGTCTGGAAAAATTGATGTTTTGGCTTTAATTGGAAATAGTAAATCTGCTAATGCTTTGCAATCTCAACATCCAAAAGGAAACAGACTTAGAATGGTTTTAGGTTTAGAGGCTAAAAACCCAGCAATTGTATTGCCAGATGCCGATTTAGATTCTGCGGTTGATGAATGTATTGCTGGAACCTTGTCTTTTAATGGGCAACGTTGTACAGCATTAAAAGTTTTGTATGTTCATGAATCTATTGTGGAAGAATTTAATAGAAGATTCGCTTATAAAGTAGATCAGCTCAAGTTTGGAAATCCATGGGTGGAAGGGGCTAAATTAACACCACTTCCGGAAGAAGATAAACCAGCATATATTCAAGAATTGATTGACGATGCTAAAGAAAAGGGTGCTAAAATTTTGAATAAAAAAGGAGGAGAAACTACAGAGAATTTTATTTTCCCAGCAGTTTTATACCCAGTAACTAAGGATATGCGTGTATTTCAAGAAGAACAATTTGGTCCAGTAGTGCCTGTTGTTACGTTCTCTGATATAGAAGAACCCTTAGATGATATGGCAGAATCTAATTACGGACAGCAAGTAAGTTTGTTTGGTAAAAATATACACACCTTATCTCCGCTAATTGATACTTTGGTAAACCTTGTTTGCCGTGTTAATTTAAATAGTTCTTGTCAACGTGGGCCAGATGTTTACCCTTTTACAGGAAGAAAAGATTCCGCATTTGGTACGTTGAGTGTTCACGACGCTTTACGTTCATTTTCAATAAGAACATTTGTGGCATCAAAGGATAATGAATACAACAATGCTATTTTAGAAGAGTTGTTAGAAAAGAAAACATCAAATTTCATCAGTACAGATTATATATTATAGACAAAATCTATTCATTTTATATTAATATGAAAGCAATTAAAGTTATAATTCTAGTGGTTTTTTCAATTTCCTTAATCAGTTGCGGTGGAAAAGATCAAAAGAAACAAGAAGGGTTTAGTTATGATAAGAACACTGAGGTTTCTAACAAAGCTAAAAGTGATCCTAATGATGTGGTTATTACATCTAACGATGCTATGCAGTTCAATAAAAAAGAAATTAAAGTTAAGGCGGGCAAAAAAGTAAAAATCACCTTAAAGCATATTGGTAAAATGGATAAGAATGTTATGGGACATAATTTTGTTTTACTAAAACAAGGTGTTGATATCATGATGTTTGGAAACAAAGCAGGGGTAGAAAAAGATAATAGCTATATCCCTACTGGTACTGATGATGTCATAGCATTCACCAAAGTTATTGGTGGAGGTGAAACAGCCGTTGTGGAGTTTGATGCTCCCGAAAAAGGGACTTATGATTTTTTATGCAGTTTCCCGGGGCATTATGCTATAATGAAAGGTAAGTTTATCGTAGAGTAAAAGCTGTTTCTATTTTATTCAATTGAATTTTAAATAAACATTTGAGAAGATATCTTTGCAAAATTTAAATATGAAATGCACACATTTGGTGTGCATTTTTTTGTCAACACTTCTGATTATTACATTTTTTAAAATAAAAACCTAGATAAAACGAGATATCTGTAATTCTTATCAAAAACTAAGTCTTTATTAGGCATTTATGAAATAAAATTTTAGTTTTACATTATGAAAAATTCAAAAAATAAAATACGTTGTTCAGTTCCCGGGTTTCCCGTGCGCTTTCGCCGCCGCTTCTAATCTTATCTATAAGCAAAACCAAAACGTAATTTTAATTTTTTCATAGTGTCCAAATTTATTTCCATAGTATTTCAAAAATCAGTTAATTCTTTAATTAACAATACTTTTATACGCCGTATTTTTCCTCGTCGCCCGTAAGGGTATATAATAATGTTATTGAACTAGGTGAGTCCAGTTCAGCTTTCAAGAAAAATTAGAATAATAGACATAAAATAAAAATAGGGAAATGAAGGTTGTCATAGCCGATAAATCACATATTAAATACGCAGAAGCCATTTGCAATACTATTGCTGATTCTGCGCAAGTTAGAGGTACAGGTATTGCTAAACGTACCCCAGAGTATATTTCTTCTAAGATGGAGAATGGTAATGCGGTTATTGCTTTAGATGGTGATAAATTTGCAGGGTTTTGTTACATCGAAAAATGGGGGCATGGTAAGTTTGTTGCTAATTCGGGACTTATTGTACACCCTGATTACAGAGGAAAAGGATTGGCAAAAAGAATAAAACACAAAATTTTTCAACATTCTAGAAATAAGTTCCCAGATGCTAAGGTGTTTAGTATTACAACAGGGTTACCCGTTATGAAATTGAATAGTGATTTGGGGTACAAACCAGTTACATTTTCTGAATTAACGGATGATCAAACCTTTTGGGATGGTTGTCAAACCTGTCAAAACTACGATGTATTAACTCGAACTAATAGAAAAATGTGTTTGTGTACGGGAATGTTATATGATCCTAAAGCGAAACAAATAGAAGAAAAAATTAAGGTAAAAGAAAAGGTTTTTAAAAGATTGAAGCATATTAAAGAAACCATGTTTTTAAAAAAAGATAAAAAATGAAAAAATTAGTTATAGCATATAGCGGTGGATTAGATACTTCATATTGCGCAGTTAGTTTATCGAAAGAGTATGATGTACATGCAGTAAGTGTGAATACTGGAGGCTTTACAAAAGAAGAAATTGGACATATAGAAAGTAACGCTTATAAAATGGGTGTTTCAACTTACAAGAATATTGATGCAGTAACTACTTTTTATAAAAAAGTAGTGAAGTATTTGGTTTTTGGAAATGTATTAAAAAACAATACATATCCGTTATCTGTGAGTGCAGAGCGCATTATTCAAGCCATTGAAATAGTTGAGTATGCCAAAAGTATTGATGCAGAATATATTGCGCATGGTAGTACAGGCGCTGGAAACGATCAAGTTCGTTTTGATATGATTTTTCAAACCTTGGCGCCAAATATTAAAATTATTACGCCGATTAGAGATGGAAAATTAACCAGACAACAAGAGATTGATTACCTAAAAGAGAACGGTATTGATATGTCTTGGGATAAAGCTAAGTATTCAGTTAATAAAGGACTTTGGGGAACAAGTGTTGGAGGTTTAGAAACTTTAGAATCGGAAAAACCATTACCAGATGAAGCCTACCCATCGCAATTAAAACATGCCGAAGACGAAAAAGTAAAACTAACTTTTGCAAAAGGTGAATTGGTTGCTGTAAACGGTATAGAAAACGATCCTGAAATTAATATTGAAGTTTTAAATAATTTAGCTTCGCCTTATGCTATAGGTAGAGATATTCATGTTGGTGATACTATTGTTGGGATTAAAGGACGTGTTGGTTTTGAAGCAGCAGCAGCATTAATTACTATCAAAGCACACCATTTGTTAGAAAAGCATACATTGACTAAATGGCAATTACAGCACAAAGAATATTTGTCTAGTTTCTATGGGATGCATTTGCATGAAGGGCAGTATTTGGATCCTGTAATGCGTAACATTGAAGCGTTCTTACAAAGTAGTCAAGATATGGTTACTGGTGATGTTACTGTTACGCTAAAACCGTATCATTTTTCATTAGATGGGATTGTTTCAAAACATGATTTAATGAGCGCAAAGTTTGGAAGTTATGGGGAAGAAAATAAAGCTTGGACTGCTGATGAAGCCAAAGGGTTTATCAAAATTCTAGGAAATCAAAACAAAATATATCAACAAGTAAATTCATTAATATGATACACGTTGGAATTATAGGAGGCGCAGGTTACACAGCTGGTGAATTGATTAGATTATTAATCAACCATCCTGAAACTGAGATTGATTTCGTTTTTAGTACAAGTAATGCAGGAAACAAAATTAGTAAGGTACACCAAGATTTAGTTGGGTCTTTAGATTTGAAGTTTACAGATACAGTAAATCCAGATGTTGATGTATTGTTTTTGTGTTTAGGTCATGGTAATTCGGTTAAATTTTTATCTGCAAATACATTTTCTGATAATACTAAAATTATCGATTTAGGAAATGATTTTAGATTAGAAGCTGATAAAAATTTTAAAGGAAAAACCTTTGTTTATGGTTTGCCAGAATTACAAAGAGAAGACATCAAGAACGCAAAGTATATAGCAAATCCTGGATGTTTTGCAACTGCCATTCAGTTAGGGTTATTACCTTTAGCAGATAAAGGGTTGCTTAATAAAGATGTGCATGTTAATGCAGTGACAGGTGCAACAGGAGCAGGAACATCGTTATCTGCAACAACACATTATACGTGGAGAGACAATAATTTTTCGTATTATAAACCGTTTACGCATCAGCATTTAGGAGAAATTAATCAATCGGTAAATCAATTACAAAATGATTTTTCTTCTGAAATTATTTTTATGCCAAATCGCGGAAATTTTTCAAGAGGTATTTTTGCAACGATTTATACTGATTTTGAAGGTTCTATTGAAGAAGCAAAAGACATTTATAAGTCGTTTTACGCAGCTGCTAAATTCACGTTTGTATCAGATGAGGTTTTACACATGAAACAAGTGGTGAATACCAATAAATGTTTAGTGCATTTGCATAAACACAATGGCAAATTATTAATTTCAAGTGTGATTGATAATTTATTGAAAGGTGCTTCAGGACAAGCCGTTCAGAACATGAATTTGATGTTTGGTTTAGAGGAAACGACCGGATTAGGATTGAAGGGGTCGTACTTCTAGCCTCGCCAAAGGTGAGGAATAGATTGTGGATTAGTATTGCTTAGACCTGTCAGATTTTAAAAACCTGACAGGATTGAAAAATAATTAGTTCGAGTAAGTGTTCCCCTCCTTCGGAGGGGTTAGGGGAGGATTTAGGGCAAGAGTGGCGCGTTAGCGATTGAAACGGCATCCTTTTTTGAGGCACGAAAAAAAGATATAGTGTAAAGCGCGACCCTTGTGGTAACGCCAAAATAATAAAACAGATTTCCTCCTTCGAGGGAATGAAAAAAAGTATAATTATGAAAGTAGCAATTATTGGAGCAGGGAGTTTAGGACAGTCTATTGCAAAAGGATTATTGACGAATAAAGTGGTGAATTCTTTGTATTTAACGAAAAGAAATACAAGTTCTCTTATAAAATTTAAGAGATTTAATAAGGTTATTTTAACTTCAGATAATGAAGAGGCTGTTAAAAATTCTGATATTATTATTTTTGCAGTACAACCAAGACATTTGAGTAGAATTTTAGAAGATTTGAAATATATACTCAAAAAAGAGCAAATTATTATTTCTGTAATTACAGGTTTTTCTATTGCTAAAATAGAAAATATAATAGGAGGAAAGCACCATATAATTCGCGCCATGCCAAATACGGCAGCGTCTGTAGGACAATCAATGACTTGTCTTTCTGCAAATGAAAGAGGCAGAGAAAAAGTTGAATTTGCCAAAACTATTTTTAACAGTTTAGGAAGTTCTATGGAAATTCCTGAAGAGCAATTACAGGCAGCAACCGTTATTTGTGCAAGCGGAATTGCTTTTTGGATGCGATTAATTCGCGCAACAACGCAAGGCGCTATTCAATTAGGTTTTGAAGCGCATGAAGCTCACCAACTGGCAATGCAAACTTGTTTTGGCGCTGCTTCATTATTGAAGGAATCGGGAAAACATCCTGAAGAAGAAATAGACCGTGTAACCACACCTAGTGGATGTACTATTGAAGGTTTAAATGAAATGGAGCATCAAGGATTGAGTTCTTCTTTAATAAAAGGAATTAACGCATCGTTTGAAAAAATTAACCAAATAAAAACTAGTTAAAATGCCGCTATTTAATGTATATCCGTTGTATGATGTAACGCCAGTTTCAGGAAAAGGGGTTTATGTTTATGATGATGAAGGCACCGAATATCTAGACCTTTACGGTGGGCATGCGGTGATTTCTATTGGGCATGCGCATCCTAAATATGTTGAAGCAGTTTCAGAGCAAGTAGCTAAACTTGGTTTTTATTCTAACGCCATTCAAAATCCTTTGCAAAAGGAATTAGCTGATAAGTTAGAAGCACTTTCTGAGTGTAAAGACTACGAGTTATTTTTATGTAATTCGGGAGCAGAAGCTAATGAAAATGCCTTAAAATTAGCATCTTTTAAAACGGGTAAATCTAGAGTGGTGGCCTTTAAAAATGGATTTCACGGGCGTACATCGGCGGCAGTAGCAGCTACGGATAACCCAAATATTATAGCGCCTATAAATGCGCAACAGCAAGTAACGATTCTGAAATTGAATGATATTTCAGGTGTAAAAGCTGAATTGGAAAAAGGTGATGTCTGTGCTGTCATTGTTGAATTTATTCAAGGTGTTGGAGGATTAGATCAAGCAACTTCCGAATTTTTTGAGCAAGTTGATGCTTTATGTAAAGCCAATAACAGCATGTTTATAGCGGATGAGGTTCAATCTGGTTACGGGCGTTCTGGTAAATTCTTTGCGTTTCAGCATTATGATGTAACGCCAGATATCATTGCTATTGCTAAAGGAATGGGTAATGGTTTTCCTATTGGCGGCATTTTAATTCATCCAGATATTAAAGCAAAATTTGGGATGTTAGGGACTACTTTTGGTGGTAATCATTTAGCATGTGCAGCGGGCTTATCGGTTTTAAATGTTATTGAGGAGCAAAAATTGATGGATAATGTTAATGTGATGTCTGAGTACTTTATTAAAATTGCTGAAACTATTCCACAGGTCAAAAATATTAAGGGACGCGGATTAATGCTTGGTTTAGAATTTGATTTTGAAGTTGGCGACCTTAGAAAAAAACTAATTTACGACCATCATATTTTTACGGGTGGTGCATCAAATAAAAAATTATTGAGAATATTACCGCCATTAACCGTTGAAAAAGAGCATATTAATATGTTTTTTGAGGCATTAATTGAAGCATTAGCTGAAGTTGAAATAAGCATTGAATAAAAAATGAATACACTACTTTCCATAGAAACTAGAAATGCAGTATTGCTGAAAATGGCAGTGCTTTTAGAACGAGAACGTGAAGCGATAATCAGTATTAATAAAACGGATTTAGAAGCCTATAAAGGCGATGATATTTCGATGTTTGACCGTTTGAAAGTTGATGATTCTAAAGTTGATGAAATGATTAAAGCAGTAACACATTTGGCATCGCAAGATGATCCTGTAGGTGTGGAGCGTTTTAGTTTTAAGCATGATAATGGTATGCAAGTATATAATAAAACAGCATCATTTGGAGCGGTTTTAATTATTTACGAATCTAGACCAGATGTAACAGTTGAAGCTGCAGGAATAGCTTTTAAATCAGGAAATAAAATATTACTTAAAGGCGGAAAAGAGTCATTACGTTCAAACTTGAAAATTGTAGCGTTATGGCACGAAGCCTTAAAAGCAAATAACGCTTCTACAGATTGGGTAGAATATTTACAATTCAATAGAACAGAAACGCAAGCCTTTTTAGAAAAACCAACTCAAAAAGTAGATTTAATTGTACCTCGTGGTGGTGAGCGTTTAATTGCTTTTGTCAAAGAGCATGCTACTTGCCCCGTGATTATTAGCGGACGAGGAAACAATTTTGTGTACGTGCATGAAAACGCCGATTTAGATATCGCTTTAAATGTTATTATGAATGGAAAATCAAAAATATCAGCATGTAATGCAGTAGATAAAGTGTTAATTGATAAAAATCTACATAATAAAATTGATTTTATTAAAAGGTTGATTTCTAAATTGAAAGCATCTGATATCGAGATTTTAGGTGATGAAGCAACATGTCAGTTTGATGAAATTAGTGCCTTCGAATCTGATGATATTTGGTATGAAGAGTTTTTAGATTATAAAATCGTTATTGGTGAAATAGCATCGAATGCCGATGCCATTGCTAAAATCAATACATATTCTGGGGGACATTCTTCAGCTATAATTACAAGAGATGAAGCCGAAGCTAAATTGTTTATGGAAAATGTTGATACAGCAGCCGTTTATCATAACGCATCTACTCGATTTACAGACGGTGGACAATTAGGTTTGGGTGGCGAATTAGCGATAAGTACAGATAAGTTACACCAACGCGGACCAATAGGTTTACAGCATTTGGTAACTAATAAATGGTATGTTCACGGAAACGGACAAATACGATAGCATGCAGCCCATAATGGGCATTTGAAAAATAAGCGGATGAAGTTTTAAATAATGAAGAAAAAACGCATTTTACTAAAAATAGGTTCTAATACGCTAACCAAAGAAACCGATAATATTTCTAGAGGTAAGATTGAGGATATAGCAAATCAAATTGCAAAACTCAAAGATACTTGTGAGTTTATTATTGTGAGTTCTGGCGCTATCGCAGTGGCAAAACAGTTTGTGAAATTGGAGAGCAAGCAGGAAGAGGTATTTGTAAAACAAGCATTGGCATCTATTGGTCAGCCACATTTAATTCGTATCTATCAAGAAATTTTTAGAGAATATGGCTTGTTGAGTTCTCAATGTTTATTGTCTTATTCAGATTTTGAAAAGGAAGAGAGTAGAATCAACATCATGAATACCATAAAAGTATTAGTAAACAATAACTATATTCCAATTATTAATGAAAATGATACGGTAGCTACAGATGAAATTAAATTTGGTGATAATGATAAACTAGCTGCATTAACAGCATCTTTGCTAGAGGTTGATTTATTTGTGATTGCAACCAATACAAACGGGATTTATACCAAAGCGTCTATCAATGATGATGTGCCGAAAACTATTGAAGAAGTTACAGACTTTGATGCATTGCGCGAACAAGTGGTTAATTCTAAATCTTCACATGGAAGTGGAGGCATGCAATCAAAAATTGAAGCTGCTTCGGTAACTAAGCAGGCGAATATAGAAACATGGATTGTAAATGGTTTGGAAGATAATTTTATAGTGAATGCTATGGAAAATAAGGTGCCGTTTACCAAAATAAAGTAGAAGATGAATTATACCTCCATAAACGATATAGACAACATTAATGCTTGGGTTGAAGAAGCAAAACAATTAAAGGCAAATCCGCTTAAGCATATTGAGTTAGGGAAAAACAAAACCTTAGGATTATTATTCTTTAATTCTAGTTTGCGTACGCGTTTAAGTACACAAAAAGCAGCTCTGAATTTGGGAATGAACCCAATAGTGATGAATGTTTCTGGCGATGCTTGGGGTATTGAGTTCGGTGATGGTACCATTATGAATGGTAACACCGCAGAACATATTAAAGAAGCCGCAGCCGTGGTTTCGCAATATTGCGATATTATTACGGTGAGAGCATTTCCTTCCTTAACTGATAAAGTTAAAGATGAAAGTGAACATGTTTTAAAGTCGTTTACAAAATATGCTTCTGTTCCTATTGTGAATATGGAAAGCGCAACGGGGCATCCATTACAAGGATTGACCGATGCCATAACAATTTCGGAACATGCAAAAGTGAAACGGCCAAAAGTAGTTTTAAGTTGGGCGCCACATATAAAAGCTTTGCCACATGCTGTTGGAAATAGTTTTGTTCAAGCCATGCAAAAAATGGATGTGGAATTCGTGATTACGAATCCTGAAGGCTATGATTTAAATCCGAAAATTACTAGAGATACACCAATTTACCATAACCAAAATGACGCCTTTAAGGATGCCGATTTTGTTTATACCAAAAACTGGAGTTCTTATGGAAGTTACGGTAAAGTATTAAATACAGACCCGAATTGGATGATAACTAAGGAAAAACTAGGTGATGCTAAATTCATGCATTGTTTACCAGTAAGACGAAACGTTGTTGTTGAAGATGCGGTTTTAGATAGCGATAGTTCGTTGGTGATTGAGCAAGCTAATAACAGAACCTATGCAGCGCAATTGGTACTTAAAAAGATATTAGAAAAATTAAACTAATTTAAAAAGTCCCCTCTCCTTTGGAGAGGGCGGAGGGAGAGGAATGGAAAAACTATCCATAGTAAAAATAGGAGGAAACATTATTGAAGATGAAGAGTCTTTGAATGCTTTTCTAAAATTATTTTCTAACTTAGAAGGAAAGAAAATTTTAGTACATGGCGGTGGAAAACGAGCAACTCATATGGCTTCAAAATTAGGAATAGAATCTAAAATGATAAAAGGCAGACGCATTACTGATGCTGAAACCTTAGAAGTGATTACCATGGTTTACGGTGGTTTGGTTAATAAGAATGTGGTTGCAAAATTGCAAGCCTTAAACACAGATGCTATTGGATTAACGGGTGCAGATGTAAATAGTATCAAATCTGATAGGCGACCAGTTAAAGAGATAGATTTTGGTTTTGTAGGTGATGTAAAAGAAGTGGCTCATAATTCAATCGATAAATTAATTCAAGCCGATTTCACACCTGTTTTTTGTGCTATTACGCATGATGGAAATGGACAATTGTTAAACACCAATGCAGATACTATAACATCGCAAGTAGCGGTTGGAATGAGTAATCTTTATGAAACATCAATTTATTATTGTTTTGAATTAAATGGTGTTTTAAGAGATATAAATGATAAGAATTCTGTAGTGAAGCATATAGATTCAAAACTCTATAAAGAGCTACTAGAACAGGGTATTATTGCTGATGGCATGTTGCCTAAATTAGAAAATTGTTTTGATGCCTTGAAAAATGGTGTGAACAATATAAATATGGGAAACACTTCAATGTTAACCCAAGCAAACGATAATTTCACTACAATTACTTTATAATATGGCGATACAAGACTTAACAAATGATGCCATATCACTTTTAAAAAAGCTGATAGAAACACAATCTTTTTCTTCTGAAGAACATGTTACAGCATTGCATATTGAAGATTGGTTTACGCGTTATGATATAGATTTCAAGCGTACTAAAAATAATGTCTGGGCTGTCAATAAACATTTTGATTCTAGCAAACCAACACTATTATTAAACTCGCATCACGATACTGTAAAACCAAATTCAGCATATACTAACGATCCATTTAATGCCTTTGTAGAAGATGGCAAATTATTCGGTTTAGGAAGTAATGATGCAGGCGGTTGTTTAGTATCCTTAATTGCGACGTTTACGCATTTCTATAATCAAGAAAATTTAAAGTATAATTTGGTTATGGTCGCTTCCGCGGAAGAAGAAAGCAGTGGTTCAAATGGATTAAATAGTATGATTCCTATAATTCCAAAAGTAGATGTTGCCATAGTTGGCGAACCAACTTTAATGAATCTTGCTGTTGCCGAAAAAGGATTGGTTGTTTTTGATGCCGTGATAGAAGGTACACCAAGTCATGCAGCACATCCAAACGATAATAATGCCATTTATAATAGTATTGGCGTCTTGCAATGGTTTAAAGGGTTTAAGTTTAAAAAAGGCTCTGAGGCTTTAGGCGATGTTAAATTAACGGTTACTCAAATTAGTGCAGGTTCACAGCATAATGTGGTGCCTGGTCATGTTGATTTGGTAATTGATGTTCGCGTAAACGATGCGTATAGCAATACAGAAGTTGCTCAAATTTTAAAAGAAAAAGCACCGGTTACGAGTATTACACCACGTAGTTTGCGTTTAAACTCATCGTCAATTCCTGTAGATCACGATTTGGTAAAAGCGGGTATTGCTATGGGAAGAAGCACTTGTGGGTCTCCAACATTATCAGACCAAGCGGTATTGACTTGTCCGAGTTTGAAATTAGGACCAGGAGATAGTACACGATCGCATTCAGCAGATGAATTTATTTATATGAATGAGATTGAAGAAGGTATTAAAATATATATAGAACTGTTGGAAAACGTTTTATAAAAGAATCAAGAATAGAGAAACAAGAAAAGAGATTTGATTGAAGTTTAATTAAAGTCTTTGTTCTAAAAGCGAAGCGGTCTTTTCTCTTTATTCTAAATTTTAAGAATTAAAAGATTAGTTAAGATTAAAAAGATTTCCGCCTTCGCGGAAATGAAAAAAAGTATTAAGTATGAAACTCTGGGACAAAGGCATATCAATGGATAAAAAGATAGAACAATTTACTGTTGGAAACGACCGAGAAATTGATATTCACATTGCAAAGTACGATGTTATTGCATCAAAAGCACATGCAAAAATGCTTCAAAAAATCGGTATTATTACTGTTGAAGAATTGGTTGATTTGCTCAGAGGTTTAAAAACATTAGAAACACAAATTGAAGATGGTACGTTCGTCATAGATGAGCAATTTGAAGATGTGCATTCTAAAATAGAATTTGAATTGACGAAGTCTTTAGGTGAAGTTGGGAAAAAAATCCACACCGCACGTTCAAGAAACGATCAAGTTTTAGTGGCTTGCAATTTATATTACAAAGACCATTTAGGGATTGTAAAAGAAAAAACAAAAACGCTTTTTGAAACGCTTTTAGGTTTAGCTGAAACGTATAAAGATAAAGTGTTACCGGGTTATACGCATCTGCAAGTTGCCATGCCATCTTCTTTTGGATTGTGGTTTTCTGCCTATGCAGAACTCATGATTGATGATGTATTTCTATTAGATGCGGCAATTAAAACGGTGGACCAAAACCCATTAGGTTCGGCAGCAGGTTACGGAAGCTCGTTTCCAATAGATAGAGAATTAACTACCAAAGAGATGGGGTTTGCTACTTTAAAATACAATGTAGTAGCTGCACAAATGGGGCGCGGTAAAAACGAGCGAACTATTGCAGCAGCATTAGGTGGTTTATGTAATACATTATCTCGTTTTGCAATGGATGTGTGTTTGTATATGAGTCAGAATTTTGGGTTTTTATCCTTTCCTGATGAATTAACAACCGGAAGCAGCATTATGCCACATAAGAAAAACCCAGATGTATTTGAATTGATTCGTGGGAAGTGTAACAAGATTCAAGCATTACAATCTGAAATGATTTTAATAACCAATAATTTACCAAGTGGTTACCACAGAGATTTTCAGTTGTTAAAAGAAAATATGATTGCCGCTTTTGAAGAACTTAAAGATATTTTGGATATTTTTAATTATTCTATTCAGCAAATTATTGTGAAAGATGTAGATGTGAATAGTGATTTGTATAAATACCTTTTTACTGTTGATAATATCAATACTTTGGTTGTAGAAGGTCAAAGTTTTAGAGAAGCCTATCAAAAAATTGGTGGACAAGTACAAGATGGTACTTATGTTCCTGATACTTCAAAACAACATACCCATGCTGGAAGTATTCATAATTTGTGTTTGGATGAGATTCGAGCTAAGTTTCCAGAATAAGAGTTTACTTAATTTTTTGAAAATCTCCCACTAACTACCTTTAACAATCGATAAGGTTCTTTGAAAGGGAACTTTATCTTTAGGTTTTAGTACATTTAGGTGCTAAACTTATTATTTAATTCTTCTACTATCATTTCTGTTTTTTTGTTTTTTGCATCTATATCTAAAATAACTGAAGGAGCCTGCCTAACTAAACAGTCTTTTATTGCACAACGTTGGCAGGTTACACCAACCTCTTGAGTTTTAATTTTTGGGTCTGCTAAAAAATTAAGCTTGCGTTGTAATTGTCTATCAATTAGTAAACCAACACTTATACTACGATAATGATTTTCTTTAAAAGGATCTTTAGTTGCGGAAGACAATACTAAATATTTCATACCATCATTGGGGTAATTAGAAATTTGAATATCAAATTCATGCTCCTTTTTACTTTTACTTATATCTTTTAATACCTTTAAAGACACCCAGCGTCTACAATAATGCTCACTATTTTCATTAGCATGAGGTGAATGTTGATGCGAAAGATGCAACTCCTTTTTAAGGTGAAACTTGTTACTTTCAGCTTGGTGAGTAAATCTTAAAAAAAACAAGTTTTGAATATTAAATTCTTTAGGCAAAATATTAGTTAACCTTTGATAGAAAGATTCTGGTGATGCATTAAAAGCTTTAATAGATTTCAGAAATAAGGCTACATCAAAATTCTTTTTTTCAAAAATTCCGCTTAACTGAACTTTAATTTTTGCATGAGGTATAATTAAAGCACCTGCAAAATAAGAGGCATAAAAGTTATTGAGAACTTGATCAAAAGTTTCAAACTTAATCCAAGGAAACGTATATAAACGCTCTTTAATCTCTAAAAAATTACAAGCCAATTCTTTAGCATAAATAAAGGTGCGTTGGGCTTCATCAATGTCATTTACCAACAAGAGTGTTTTGGTTTTAGGCACATAAACAGAACGCAAATTACCTAAAGCCTCATATTTACTCAATTCATTTTCTTTAATAACGTAACCGTATTCTTCAATCAATATGTCCTCTAAATCTTTAGATGTAATGGTTTGATTCAAATCTATTTGATACGCTTTAGAAAACGTCAAAACACTTTGCTCTAAATCTTCAAAATAATTATTATTTGCTTCCTGAAAGGAACGAACCGAAGCAAGAAAGAAGCTCTCTCTACTAAAATTATAATGTTGGGCGATTTCAATAATGGTACTAATAAATGCATTTACTTTAGCAGGTGCATTAGCAACAATATCTATTAAATTGCTTTCTTTAATTCCAAAAAGTTCTAATGGTATCTCTTTTAATATTTTAGATTTCAACAAATCTCCAATTGGTGCTAAATTTTTATCCAATTTTAAAGACACCATTTGGTCATATGGTACATCTAATTTTTCAGAAAGGATTACAATTTTATCAGGTTTTGGATATTTTTTGCCATTTTCAATTTCATTTAAATACGACTTTGATAATCCTGAAAGTTTAGACAACCCAAACAAGGATAAATTCCTTTCAGTCCGTATCTGCTTTAGCTTTAAGCCAAATATAAGTTTAATATAATCTTCTTGCATATTAGTAAATATAGTATTCTTTCATAATTGCTTTCAAAGATAACATAATTTGCGAATAAACTATTTTATGTGAATTTCATCGTTTTAGCGAACGTTCGCTTGTTTTTTTAAAATATTTGTTTTATCATTGGCGTATAAAAATCAATTACTTATGAATAACACAGCTGAAATTAAAGAAGAATTAAAGGTTTTCATAAAATCTAAAGAGTCATATCCAGAGATACTGACTGAAGATGCAAAAGCATTTTTATCAGCTTTACATGAAAACTTTAATGAAAAGCGATTAAAATTATTAAATAACCGCAAGCTTCACCAGAAATTGTTTGATGAAGGATCAACTCCTCAATTCCCTAATGAAACAAAAGTCATTAGAGAAGCCGATTGGACAGCGTCTAAAATACCATCTGATTTATTGGATAGACGTGTCGAAATTACGGGGCCTGTGGAGCGCAAAATGGTTATTAATGCTTTAAATTCTGGCGCAAAAACGTTTATGGCAGATTTTGAAGATAGTAATTCGCCTTCATGGAAAAACTGCATCGAAGGGCAATATAATTTAAGAGATGCTAACAAAGGAACTATTTCTTATTATGATAAAGCCAAAGGGAAATCATACGAGATAAAAGAAAAAACAGCGGTTCTTATGGTAAGGCCTAGAGGCTTACATCTTAATGAACGCCATATATTAATAAACGGTGAGGAAATCTCGGGCAGTTTGGTAGATTTTGGGCTTTATGTATTTCATAACTCAAAAACATTATTAGAAAAAGGAACTGCACCATATTTCTACTTACCAAAGCTAGAGCATTATTTAGAAGCGCGTTGGTGGAATGAGGTATTTGATTTTGCTCAGGACTATTTAGATATTCCAAAAGGAACATTTAAAACAACGGTATTAATAGAAACCATTACAGCCAGTTTTCAATTAGATGAAATTATATATGAATTAAGGAATCATATGGTTGGTCTTAATTGTGGGCGTTGGGATTACATATTTTCATATATAAAAAAGTTTAGAAATCATTCAAACTTTGTAGTTCCAAATAGAGATCAGGTAACAATGAAAGCTCCTTTTATGAGTGCTTATTCTAAGTTGGTAATCCAAAGATGCCATAAGAGAGGGATTCATGCCATGGGAGGAATGGCAGCTCAGATTCCTATTAAGGGAGATCTTAAAGCTAATGAAGAAGCCATAGAAAAAGTGAGATTAGACAAAGAACTTGAGGCTAAAAATGGTCATGACGGTACCTGGGTTGCACATCCTGGTTTGGTAGAAGTAGCATTAAATGAGTTTGATAAATATATGCCTACACCTAATCAGATCCATAAAAAACTAGAAGATTTGGTTGTTACAGAGCAGCAATTAATTGAAGTGCCAACTGGCACTATAACAGAACAAGGTATTCGCAAAAACATTAATGTTGGGATATTGTATTTAGAAGCTTGGCTTAGAGGAAATGGAGCAGTGGCCTTATATAATCTAATGGAAGATGCTGCAACAGCTGAAATATCTAGAACACAAATTTGGCAATGGTTAAAACATGGGGTTACGTTGGAAGATGGTCGACTTTTTAATAAGGAGTTATATCTAGAAATTTTTAAAAGTGAAACAAAAAAAATAATGACTGAAGCAAGACAAGGAAGTTTGGAAAACACAAAATTTTCTTTAGCATTTACATTGTTTAATGATTTGATTATTTCTGATGAATTTGAAGAATTTCTAACCCTAAATTCTTACCAATATATATAAACAAAATATCCTGCCAAGTGCTGTAACACTCAACAGGATTTAATTACTAAAAAATTAATTTTAATAACGAAAATCAAAATTATGAAAAATTTAGCACAAACTAATTATGGCTCTGCATTAGAAACTATAAGAAATCTAAAAGTAAAGTATGGAAATACTTGGAAGGCTATTAACTCTGAAAACGCTGCTAGAATGGTGGCTCAGAATCGATTTAAAACGGGCTTAGATATCGCTAAATATACTGCTGGTATTATGAGGGAAGATATGGCAGAATACGATGCCGACTCATCTAACTACACACAATCTTTAGGTTGCTGGCATGGGTTTTTGGCGCAACAAAAAATGATTGCTATAAAAAAACACCACAAGACAACCAGTAAAAGGTATTTATATCTTTCGGGGTGGATGGTAGCAGCGTTGCGTTCTGAATTTGGACCATTACCAGATCAATCTATGCACGAAAAAACGGCTGTTTCTGGACTTATTGAAGAAATTTATGATTTTTTACGTCAAGCTGATGCTATAGAGTTGAATGATTTATTTAGAAGACTTGAAAACGGAGAAGATGTGCAAGATGAAATAGATAATTTTGAAACACATGTAGTTCCAATTATAGCAGATATTGATGCTGGTTTTGGGAATGAAGAGGCTACTTATTTATTGGCAAAAAAAATGATTAAAGCCGGAGCTTGTGCTATTCAAATTGAAAATCAAGTATCAGACGCTAAACAGTGTGGACATCAAGATGGTAAAGTTACTGTGCCTCATGAAGATTTTATAGCGAAACTGAATGCTGTTAGATATGCGTTCTTAGAATTGGGTGTAGATGATGGAATTATAGTTGCAAGAACAGATTCTGAAGGTGCTGGTCTTACCCAAAAGCTACCGGTAAGTCAAGAACCAGGAGATTTAGCGTCTCAATATTTAGCATTTGTAGATGCTGACGAGATTGCTATTGAAGATGCTAAAGAAGACGATGTTTTAATAAAGAGAGATGGCAAATTGGTTAGACCAATAAGACTATCTAATGGTTTATATAGATTTAAAGATGGCTCAAACATAGATAGAGTAGTTCTAGATTGTATTACAAGTCTTCAGAATGGGGCAGACTTACTATGGATAGAAACTCCAACTCCAAATGTTCAGCAAATTGCTAACATGGTAAATAGAGTTAAAGAAGTAGTGCCAAATGCTAAATTGGTTTATAATAATTCACCATCATTCAACTGGACATTAAGTTTCCGTAGTCAAGTATATGAGGAAATGCTTGCGGAAGGCGAAAATATGACTGCTTATGATAGGAATAATTTAATGGATGCACAATATGACGGTTCGGAATTATGCCATCGTGCAGATAAGAAAATTAAAACATTCCAAAGTGATGGAGCAAGAGAAGCTGGAATTTTTCATCACTTAATTACATTACCAACATATCATACAACAGCGCTTCACATGAACGATCTTACGGAAGGTTATTTTGGAGAAGAAGGCATGTTAGCCTATGTTAAAGGCGTTCAAAGACAAGAAATTCGTAAAGGTGTTTCTTGTGTTAAACACCAAAGAATGGCAGGTTCTGATCTTGGTGATGATCATAAAACATTTTTTGCTGGTGATAAAGCGTTAAAGGCTGGAGGCGAAAAAAATACGTCAAATCAATTTGAAGTTAAAACTAAAAACAATAAAGTTAAACAAAAGTTAGGTGTAGTTGCATAAATATTTTAAACGAAAGTTAACTAGTAAAAACGAGTTAGTTGTAAAAACTAACTCGTTTTTTTATGTATTAAATTATTAGTGAAATCTAATTTTCATGCAACGAAACCGTACGCATGCTAGGAGTATTCATAATTTGTGTTTAGATGAGATTAGAGCTAAGTTTTCAGAGTAAGAATTTACTTGACTTTATGAAATTTTTCACTAACTTCGTTTGACAATCGATAAAGTTCACCTGTGCTGAACTTGTTTCAGTATTGAAACGGAACTTTATCTTTGTTTTACCTGCAAGCTAAAAAAAATCCTACTAAACAATGAAAATTAGAAAAATTTACAAAATCCTGACCTTTTGCATCGCAACAGTTTGGATTGTAAACGGACTATTTTGCAAAGTGTTAAATTTGGTGCCTAGACACGATCAAATTGTTACCCGAATTTTAGGAGATGATTATTCTAGAGTTTTAACAATTTTAATTGGACTGTCAGAAATCTTAATGGCTATTTGGGTTTTAAGTAAATTCAAGTCAAAATTAAATGCAATAGCTCAAATCGCAATAGTTGGATTAATGAACACTTTAGAATTTATTCTCGTTCCAGACTTATTACTTTGGGGAAAACTAAATTCTTTGTTTGCCCTTCTATTTATACTGGTTGTCTATTTCAACGAATTTTATTTGAACAAAAAAATAACTCAACAAACTTGATATGCTTTCATTCCTAAAAAATCATCCTTTTGCGGTAGAATCATTTTTTGAAAGCTCAACAGTTTTGACTTTTGCTGTACCAAAAGAGCAACTACAAAATCTAATTCCCGAATGTTTACAACTTGATACATTTCAAGACAAATGGGCATTTGTGGCAGTTGCAATGATTCAAACAAAAGAATTAAAACCAAAAGGATTTCCTAAATTTATGGGCAACAACTTTTTTTTAATTGGTTATCGTGTTTTTGTACGTTACACTTCAAGTACAGGGAAAAACTTACGTGGTTTGTACATTTTAAAATCTGAAACTGATAAAAAGAAAATGGAATTAATGGGCAACTTATTTACCCATTACAACTATACAACAACTGATATTAACCAATCTGAAACAGACGGAACAAAAGAATTATCTTCAATTAAATCAAACTTTAAGCTTACATTAGACCAAGCAGAACAAGAAGTTTCTTTACCGGAAAATTCCCCATTTGCTGACTGGAAAGAAGCAAGAAGATATGCAGGACCATTACCTTTTACTTTCACCTACAATAAAGAAACCAAAGAAGTTTTAATCATTGAAGGAGTAAGACAAAACTGGACACCAAGTCCTGTGAAAGTGATTGATTACAAATTTGAGTTCTTGGATACAATAAAACTTCAAAATCCTGTATTGGCAAATGCCTTTGTAATTAGAAATATTCCGTATCAGTGGAAAAAAGGTAAAATTGATTTATGGAAATAAAAAGGCGAAAATTTCAAGGAGTATTAAATATTTTGAGCTTCAATAGGCACTTTTATGTGTTTGGCTTAATAGCGTTAACTATAATAATTATAAGTTATTTGATATTTAGTTGGTCAAATCTATTGTTTTGGATTGTAATTTTGGCTTTCTTATATGGTTTAATAATGCCTTTAATTATTTCTGCTTATGTATATGATTTTTCGGGCTATTATAAATTCAACTGGTTGAAAAATTTTAATCTGACCGATTCCCAAGACAAACAAATTTTAAATATTAATGCAGGCTTTGATGAAACAAGCTTTATAATCAAAAACTATTTCCCTAAATCCAATTTAAAAGTATTTGATTTTTATAATGCAAAGCAACATACTGAACTAGCTATTATAAGAGCAAGAAAAGTGAGTTTAGTTTATCCAAATACACAACAAATTATTTCAAGCACGATTCCATTAAAAGACGATTCAGTCGATTTGATTTTTTTACTTTCAGCTGCACACGAAATTCGTTCTCAAAACGAAAAAATTCAGTTTTTAAAGGAATGTCATCGAGTTTGTAAATCAAATGCTAACGTAATAATGATTGAGCATTTGAGAGATTTCTCAAACTTTGTAGCATTTTCAGTTGGATTTACTCATTTCTTTTCAATGAAAACCTGGAGAAATGCTTTTAAGGAGGCTGGTTTCAAAACATTTACTGAACAAAAGTTCACGCCTTTTATGTCAATCTTTAATAGCTGTCCATAAATGCAAATTCATTTAATTATAATTGGGATTCTTTTAATTGCTTTAGCATTAGTTCATATTATCTTTCCGAAGTATTTTAACTGGAACAAAGAGCTTAAATCTTTGAGTTTAATAAATCGTCAAATGATGACTGTACATACGTTTTTTATTGCGTTTACGGTATTTCTTATGGGCTTACTTTGTTTGACATCATCAAACGAACTAATTGAAACTATTCTTGGAAAAAAAATATCTCTCGGACTTGGAATATTCTGGACTGTTCGACTTTATATACAATTCTTTGGATATTCAACTGACCTTTGGAAAGGTAAAAAACTTGAAACCTCAATACATATTTTGTTTTCAATATTTTGGGTATATTTTAGTTCAATATTTTTAATAAACTATTATACTTGAGAATAAAAGCCAGCAGGTAACAAAGTACCGTGGTAAAAAACAAGCAAAAACCCATTAATTTTTCACGTAAGTACTTTTATAGTAATCCTCATATATTAATCCTGATTTCACTTTTCCGCGTTAGAGATTGCAATGGAAATCCTTTTTGTGAGGCACGAGCAAAAAGATTGTAATGTAAAGCCCGACCCCTCCCGATAGTTATTGGGATTGGGGTAACGCCCAAATAAATCTCAATAACACATATTAAAAAAGCGCATTTAAGTAAATGCGCTTCTAAGAATCCCAATATATTAATTTTGGTGACTAACTCAAATAATCAAATAATTGTGGACTGTCCTAAATGTATGTTAGTAAAGTTTAAGTTTGTTTCTTCTGGATTTTGAATAAAATCTTCTATAAAATCGCCCACTTTTGTGGTGCTAATATTGTCGTATTTGTTATTTAAATCGGGTGTGGTAATATGCAGTTTTAAGGCCTTGTCGACTCCTTCTCTTACTAGGGCTGCTTCTTCGTCGAGTCCAAAATGATCTAGCAACATAGCTGCAGATAAAATAGACGCAATAGGGTTTGCAATACCTTTGTTTGCGGCCTTAGTGTATGCCCCATGAATGGGTTCGAACATGGCATGTTTATCGCCAATAGATGCGGATGCCAATAAGCCAATAGACCCAACAATAACGCTGGCTTCTTCTGATAGGATATCGCCAAACATGTTTTCGGTTAATATAACATCAAACTGTCGTGGATGAATAATAAGCTCCATGGCAGCATTATCAATATACATGTATTGAACTCTAACATTAGGATATTGTGGCGCTATTTCTTTTACAATGCGTCTCCAAAGTCGCGAGGTTTCCAATACATTTGCCTTATCGACTAAGGTTAGTTTGCGTTTTCTAGATTGCGCTGCTTTAAAGGCTAAGTGCGCAATACGCTCAATTTCGAAACGGTTATATTCGCAAGTGTCTGATGCTGTATTGCCATCTTTACTTAGGTGTCTTTTTCCAAAGTAAATACCACCAGTTAATTCACGATATATAAGAATATTAGTATCTTTTATTTGCTTAACTTTTAATGAAGATTTGTTTAGTAAATCTTCGTAAGCAATGATTGGTCTTATGTTGGTAGATAAGCCTAGTTCTTTACGAATGCCTAAAAGTCCTTGTTCAGGGCGTATTTTTGCATCAGGATCTTCATCATATTTTATATCTCCAATAGCCCCAAATAAAACAGCATCTGCTTTTTTGCAGATGCTAATGGTTTCTTCTGGCAATGGGTTTCCTGTTTTATCTATAGCACTGGCACCAACCAATGCTTTTTGAAACGTAAATATGTGATTAAATTCCAAGGCTATAGCTTTCAAAACCTTGACGGCTTGTGCTATAACTTCTGGTCCTATACCATCACCTGGTAAAACGGCAATATTTAATTTCATCAATTTAACTTTTTTGTCATTCCGACTTTCGACTATCATTCAAGATAAACTACGGCGGGAATCTATTTCAATTAAGCCGAAATAATCTCGTTATATATTTTGCTGGTTTCTATAATTTGATGGATATCACTATCATCAACTTCCTTTTTCATATCCGCGAAATCTAGAAAATTTGTATAGATGACATCCAATTGAAGTTTCGTTAATTCGTATCCAACTTTTTTTGCTCTATAGGCTAATGCAGCTCTACCGCTTCTTGCAGTTAACACAATAGCAGAATCTGTTACACCAACAGCCTTAGGATCCATAATTTCGTATGTTTCACGATTTTTAATCACGCCATCTTGATGAATTCCAGAACTGTGCGCAAAAGCATTTGCACCAACAATAGCTTTGTTTGGCTGAGTGTAAATACCCATACTATCTGACACTAATTGGCTCATACCATATAGCATTTCAGTTTTAATGCTTGTATCAAGATTTAAGTAAGGGTGTTGCTTTAAAATCATAACGACCTCTTCTAGCGCTGTGTTTCCTGCGCGCTCTCCAATACCATTAATGGTACATTCAATTTGACGTGCGCCATTAATAACACCTTCAATAGAGTTTGCTGTAGCCAAACCTAAATCGTTATGGCAATGACACGATAAAATAGCTCTGTCAATACCTTTTACATTTTCTTTCAAATACTTAATTTTTGCTCCATATTCATGTGGAAGGCAGTATCCTGTTGTATCCGGAATATTTAAAACCGTTGCTCCAGCTTTAATAACTGCTTCACATATCCGGGCTAAATATTCGTTATCTGTTCTACCGGCATCCTCGGCATAAAACTCAACATCCTCAACAAAAGTTTTGGCATAACTTACTGCTTTAACAGCACGTTCAATAATAGCTTCTTGTGTCGATTTGAATTTGAATTTTATATGAGAATCTGATGTTCCAATACCTGTGTGGATTCTTGGAGTTTTAGCGTATTTTAAAGCTTCTCCAGCTACTTTTATATCATTTTCTACTGAACGGGTTAGCCCACAAACCGTAGCATGTTTTACAATTTTAGAAATTTCTTCGACCGATTTGAAATCTCCAGGACTAGACACCGGAAAACCAGCTTCAATAATATCTACACCCAATAAATCAAGCTGTTCAGCAATAATTAATTTCTGCTCAGTGTTCAATTTACAACCCGGGACTTGCTCGCCGTCTCGTAGTGTTGTATCAAAAATTTGGACTTTATTATCAGACATTTATTAAAATATATTTTCGTATTCTTATACGAATGTATATTTTGGTTTATTAAATACAGAACTTCATATATAAATTTTACGATGTTTAACTCGGTTTGTATTGGGTTAAATAATTGAAAATCAGTTTAATAATACTGTTTTTATGACTATGACGAAAGAGCAAAAAGATAATTTATTTGTATTAATAAAATCGTTGTCTAAATCGGAAAAAAGACAATTCAAGCTTTATGTTGGCCGATTGGGCGTAAATGAAGACTCAAAATTCTTGATGCTTTTTAATATTCTTGATAAACTTTCGGTTTATGATGAAGCCGTTATTCTAAAAAAGGGCATTGTAAAGAAACAGCAGCTTTCTAACTTAAAGGCACATTTGTATAAACAAATTTTAATTAGTTTACGATTAAACCCATCGCATCAAGATATCCGAATTCAAATTCGAGAACAATTAGATTTTGCCACTATTTTATATCATAAAGGGCTTTATAAACAAAGTTTAAAAATTTTAGATAAAGCTAAAACCTTAGCTATTAATCATGAAGAAAAAAATGTAGCTTATGAAATTGTAGAACTTGAAAAGATTATTGAATCTCAATACATTACGAGAAGTCTTAGTAATCGTGCCGATGAACTTTCTATTCAAGCTAGAGATTTAAGTAGACAAAATGTGTTGGCTAGTAAATTGTCTAATTTATCACTTCAGTTGTACGGCCAGTTTTTAAAAACAGGCTACGTTAAAAATAAAGCTGAAACAAAAAAAATTACAGATTATTTTAACGCAAGACTCCCTAAATATAACATCAATGAATTAGGAACAAGAGAAAAACTATGGCTATACAAAGCACATTTATGGTATAGCTTTTTAACACAAGATTTTTTGTCTTGTTATAAATATGCTTCAAAATGGGTGGATTTATTTTATGAAAATAAAGATATGATTGTTCTAAATCCAGTATTTTTCCTGAGAGGAAATCATTATTTATTGGAGTCATTATTCTATCTTAGAAAGCACGAAAAGTTTAAATTTTCTTTGTCCAGACTAGAAGCTATTACAAAAGAAAAATGGTTTCCTTTAGATGATAATATTGATGGATTAGCCTTTCTGTATATTTATAATAACAAATTTAATTTGCATTTTATAGAAGGTAGTTTTGTTGACGGTTTACCCTTGGTAGATGATGTTTTAGAACGTTTAGAAAATTATAAAAACCGTATTGACGAGCATCATATTATGGTGTTTTATTACAAAATTGCAAGCATGTATTTTGGTGCTGGTGATAATAAAAAATGCATCTACTTTTTAGAAAAAATAATCAGTAATAAATCACTACAAATGCGAGAGGATTTGTTGTGTTTTTCAAGAATATTAAATCTTGTAGCGCATTATGAAGCTGGACTTGATTACAATTTAGAAGTTTTAATTAAAAGCACCTATAAGTTTTTAATTAAAATGGAAGATTTATATGAAGTACAAAAAGAATTTATCAAATTTTTAAAAGGTTTAGGCGATATTTATCCAAACGAAGTAAAAGGCGAATTTATTAAACTTCATAAAAAACTGAAAGAGTTTGAAGATGATCCTTATGAGAGTCGCGCCTTTTTATATTTGGATATAATTTCATGGCTAGAGTCTAAAATTCAGAACAAACCCATCGGGCTTATTATTAGAGATAAGTTTAAAGCGTCAAGTTCTTAAATTAATTGTTTTGGCGTAACCACAAGGGTCGCGCTTTCACTACTCGCTCCTCCAAAGTCGGGAGCTCAGACAGACCGTTCAATCCCTTACGCAGTCCAGTCCGCAGTTGGCAGTAATCAATCCGCAATCAAATAGTGTGTTTTTAAATTAATAAAAAAAATAAATAGAGTAAACTCAAAACATCCAAAAAGTAAAGCCCCTAATCAATTCAGAGAGTTGAATTTTGAAATGCAAAATAGAAAAATAAAATCGTGATAATTTTTGAAACCTTGGAAAAAATTTAGATTTGATTTTTGATTTTCATCCCGATTTTTATCGGGAAGAAAAATTCCTCATTTCAATATGATTTTTTGGTTCGTTTTGCATCAAGGCAAAATGAATAGAAAGAAAATAAGTATTACTAACTATTAATCTTTGTTATAAAAAGAGCGTTTATTATTCAAAACTCAATAAAAAATAAAATATCTTACCTAAAATTTGGAATTGTAACTTTTCTGTTGCAATATTTGCACTCACAAAGTTCAAAAACTTACTGAAAAGGAAAAGTTTTAAATGTAAAGTTTAAGGCACAATAAATTTTAAAACCACAGTTTACAATGTTAAATGAGGATTTTTAAATTTTGAAGTAACGCAAAAATTTATTTTTAAAAATTTCCGTGAATGTTATCAAGAAAGGTGGAGGGATAGACCCGTTGAAGCCTTAGCAACCCTTTAAACTTATTAAAGAAGGTGCTAAATTCTACTTAAATTCCGATTCATTTATCGGGTTTTGGATAGATAACCAAAACAAATTACTTACTGTAGTTTGAATAATTTCTTTTTAATATTTTTCTATTAAGTACGCTTCGAAAGGAGCGATTTATTATTAACCAATAGCCTTTTACCTTTCCTTTGGAGAGGTCAGAAATATTTTCAATATTTCTGGGTGAGGCCTAAAAAACTAGAAAAATGAGTACATTAAAATTAGCAACAAACGCATTACATGCAGGACACGACGTAAAAGCAAACGGAGGCACACGTGCCGTACCAATTTATCAAACAACATCGTATGTGTTTAAAGATTCAGATCATGCAGCAAACCTATTTTCATTACAAGAATTAGGCTTTATTTATACCCGATTAAACAACCCAACAAACCAAATTTTACAAGAGCGTTTAGCTGCTTTAGAAGGTGGTATTGGAGCCGTTGTTTTTGCATCCGGAACTGCTGCCATTGCAACAGGATTATTAACCTTATTAAAAGCTGGCGATCATATTGTAGCTTCAAGTAGTTTATACGGCGGCACATACAATTTGTTGAGTGTAACCTTACCAAGATTCGGCATTACAACAACGTTTGTAGATGCTTCAAATCCTGATAATTTTGCTGATGCCGTACAAGATAATACCAGAGCGTTTTTTGTAGAATCTTTAGGAAATCCGAAACTTGATGTTTTAGATTTAGAAGCTATTGCAGAACATTCCAAAACAGCCGAAGTTCCTTTTATAGTTGATAATACAGTGGCTACACCAGCATTATTAAACCCAATTAAACATGGTGCAAACATTGTTATACACTCTTTAACCAAATATATTGGCGGGCAAGGAACATCTTTAGGTGGTGCTATCATTGATGCTGGTACTTTTAATTGGGCAAACGGGAAATTCCCTGAATTTACAGAACCTTCAGCTGGATATCACGGGTTGAAATATCATGAAGCTTTAGGTGCAGCAGCATATACATTCAAATTAATTCTTGAAGGTTTAAGAGATTTTGGAGGCGCTTTAAGTCCAACAAATGCATTCAACATTATTCAAGGTTTAGAAACCTTACCAATAAGAATCAAGCAACACAGTAAAAATGCTTTAGAATTGGCAAAATGGTTGGAGGCTCAAGATGAAGTAGCTTGGGTTAATTATCCAGGTTTAGAAAGCAGCAAATACAAAAAATTAGCTGATAAATATTTACCTAAAGGGCAAAGTGGTATTGTAACCTTTGGACATAAAGGGGGTTTTGAAGCCGCTAAAAAGATTGCAGACAACACAAAATTATTCTCGTTATTAGCTAATATTGGAGATACAAAATCGCTTATTATCCATCCTGGAAGTACAACTCATCAACAATTAGATGAAGCGGAACAAGCTTCGGCTGGAGTATCTGGAGATTTAATTCGTTTATCAGTTGGAATTGAAGATATTGAAGATTTAAAGGCAGATTTAACACAAGCATTCAAAACAATTTAGTATATCCTGCAAGGTTTCAAAAACCTTGTAGGTATTTATTAAAAATAAAGAAGTAAAATAGACCTACAAGGTTTTTGAAACCTCGCAGGTCTTACATAAAGAAGAAACATTTGAAACACCCATTGGAACATACCATTATAAAAAACTTCACTACAGAAAGTGGTGCACTTAACTCTGAAATTAAGTTAAGTTATCAAGTATTTGGTAAATCACTAGGAAGGGCACCAATTGTCTTGGTAAATCATGCATTAACTGGAAATAGTCATGTGGCAGGAGATGATGGTTGGTGGGAAGATTTGGTGGGGGATGATAAGGTCATCGATACCAAATTATACACCGTTTTAGCCTTTAATATTCCAGGTAATGGTTTTGATGGATTCGTTATTGATAATTATAAAGACTTTGTTGCTCGAGATATTGCTAATCTGTTTTTAATTGGTCTAAAAGCATTAAAAATAGAAAAGCTATTTGCTACTATTGGAGGCTCATTAGGAGGTGGAATTGCTTGGGAAATGGCAGTCTTACAACCAGATTTTACAGAGCATTTAATAGTTGTGGCAACCGATTGGAAATCTACTGATTGGTTAATTGCTAACTGTCAAATTCAAGAACAGTTTCTGTTGAATTCAAAACACCCAGTACACGATGCTAGAATGCATGCTATGTTGTGTTACCGAACACCAGAATCTTTTAAGGAACGTTTTCAGCGTTCAAAAAATGACGATTTAGAGATTTTTAATGTCGAAAGTTGGTTGTTGCATCATGGCAAAAAACTACAAGAGCGGTTTCAACTTTCAGCATATAAGTTAATGAATCAGTTGTTGAGAACGATTGATGTGACTAAAGGGAGGTCGAGCAACTTTAATGTACTTGAAAATATAGAAGCTAAAATTCATATTATTGGCGTGGATTCTGATTTGTTTTTTACTGCGGAAGAAAACAGAGAAACCCACAAACAACTCGCTTTAACGCATCCCAATGTAACATATAATGAAATTCATTCGGTGCATGGACATGATGCGTTTTTGATGGAATTTGCACAACTTGAAAAAATTATAGAAGGCATTTTTGTGCCACATTCTAAACGAAAACCTATGAAAATATTAAAATTTGGAGGTAAATCTTTAGCCAATGGAAAAGGCTTAGAGACCGTGCTTTCAATTATAAAAAATAAAATAGACACAGGAGAACGTATAAGTGTTGTAGTTTCTGCACGAGGTTCAGCGACTGATGATTTAGAAGCTATTTTGAACAAAGCATTAAACGGCGAACCTTTTCAGGAGGATTTAAATACTTTCAAAGCATATCAAAAAGAACCTTCAAAAAATATTGATTTTTCTGAAGAGTTTTCAGTTTTAGATACCCTTTTTGAAGGGGTGAGCTTGTTAAGAGATTTTAGCAAAAAAACCAAAGATAATATTTTAGCCCAAGGTGAATTATTATCAATTAAGTTGATATCAAGTTTGTTAAATGCTCAGGGAATAAAAGCTAAAGCAACTGATGCTCGCCAGTTAATAAAAACGGATGAAAATTTTGGTAATGCGCAACCGTTGTCTAAACTTTCTAAAGAAAACATTAAAGCTTATTTCGAGAAAAATAAAGATGTAGTTAATGTAGTTTCAGGTTTTATTGCTTCAAATTTGAAGAATGAAACGACTACTTTAGGAAGAAATGGCAGCAACTATACAGCTGCGTTATTGGCTAATTTTTTAGATGCGGAAGAATTACAGAACTACACGCATGTTAGCGGAATATATACGGCAGATCCAGTTTTAGTGCCAGATGCAAAACAAATTAGAGAATTGTCGTTTAGTGAAGCTAATGAGTTAGCAAATTTTGGAACTTCTGTGTTACATGCAAAAACCATTATCCCTTTAGTTGAAAAGAATATCAATTTACGTATTTTAAATACCTTTAATTCTGATGATGAAGGGACGCTAATCACGGCAAGACCAAGCAACAAAGAAGTAACATCGTTGTCTATTCTGGATAACGTGGCGTTACTTAACTTAGAAGGTCGAGGTTTGCTAGGTAAAATAGGTGTGGATGCTAGAATTTTTGGAGCATTAAGCAAATATGAAATTAGCGTGAGCATTGTTTCTCAAGGGTCATCTGAACGAGGTATAGGATTGATTATTGATGCCGACCAAGCAACTCAAGCAGTTATCGCTTTAGAGCGTGAGTTTGAAAACGATTTCTATTCACAAGACGTTAATAAGATTGCTGTTATTGATGATGTTGCGGTAATTTCTATTATTGGGATTGAATTGAGTTCATTTCATAAGCCGTTTAACGCCTTGATAAAAAACCAAATCACACCATTGCTTTTCAATAATACAGTTACGGGTAAAAATGTAAGTTTAGTGGTTAAAAAATCTCAATTGCATAAAGCCGTAAATGTGATTCATGGTGAGGTTTTTGGGATTTCGAAAAAGATAAACATTGCCATTTTTGGTCATGGAGGTGTTGGTGGTGCTTTAATTAATCAGATTTTAAAGTCGAAAAACGATATTGAAAAACGTAAAGGCATTAACTTGAATGTTTTCGCGATAGCAAATTCTAGAAAGTTGTTGCTGGATAAGAATGGAGCTGAAGCGAATTGGGAAGATGCCATAGCATCAAGTTCTTATGAAAGTTCAATTGACGACATAATAATTTATGCTGAAAATCACCATTTAGAAAACTTAATTGCGGTTGATAATACAGCAAGTAATGTGTTTTATAAAAATTACATACCTTTAGTTGAAGCAGGTTTTGATTTGGTGTCGTCTAACAAAATTGCGAATACCATTTCACATGATTTTTATAAGGAATTGAGAGTGCAATTAAAAGAAAACAATAAGGAATATTTATACGAAACTACTGTTGGTGCTGGATTACCATTGATTGACACCATTAAGTTATTGCATGAATCTGGTGAAAATATTACTAGAATTCGTGGAGTTTTCTCGGGTACCTTAAGCTATTTATTCAATAATTTTTCAGTGCAAGACAAGCCCTTTAGTGAAATTATTCAAGAAACCGTAGATAAAGGGTTTACGGAACCAGATCCTCGTGAAGATTTTTCAGGAAACGATGTGGCTAGAAAGCTGTTAATTCTCGCAAGAGAGTTAGATTTGCAAAATGAATTTGAAGATGTTTCTGTTTTAAATTTAATTCCTGAAGCATACAGAGATATTTCAGTTGAAGAGTTTTTATCACAACTGGAAGTTTTAGATGCCCAATATCAGAAGCTGAAAAACGACCAAAAAGCAGGACATGTGTTACGATATGTTGGCGATTTATCTGGAGATTTATCACAAGACAAAGGAAATTTGGAAGTAAAATTAGTATCTATTCCAGAAGACAGTACCTTGGGACATGTAAAAGGGTCTGATGCTATTTTTGAAATATTTACAGAATCTTATGGCGAACAACCTATAGTTATTCAAGGCGCGGGGGCTGGTGCAGAAGTGACAGCAAGAGGTGTTTTTGGAGATATTTTGAGGTTGTCAAAGCATATCAATTAAACTTACGAATGAGACCTGTCAGGTTTTTAAAACCTGACAGGTCTCAAAAAAGTAAGTTAGACCTACAAGGTTTTTGAAACCTCGCTGGCCTGTTAGTAGATTAGACTAGCAAATAAATAGGAAGTATAGGTTTACAGACTTTAGCGGATAGGTGCATTAGGGATTGTAGAGGAAAGCCCACAGCCCGACGTAGGAGGTGCGAGGACTTGGAACGGAAAGCCCGACCCGATAGGGGAATGCCAAAATAAAAAATATTAAAAATAGTAAAAGTGAGTAAAAAACAATTCGAAACAGAAGCCATCCGTACCCAATTAGAGCGTACAAAAAACTTAGAACATACCAGTCCGTTATACTTAACATCAAGTTTTGTGTTTGAAGATGCTGAAGATATGCGTGCTTCGTTTACTGAGGAAAAAGAGCGTAATATTTACAGCCGTTTTACAAACCCTAACACCACTGAGTTTGTAGATAAGGTTTGTAAAATGGAAGGCGCTGAAGCTGGTTACGCTTTTGCAACCGGAATGTCAGCAATTTTTTCAACATTTGCTGCTTTATTAGAAAGTGGCGATCATATTGTTTCAGCGCGCTCAATCTTTGGTTCAACGCATACTATGTTTACTAAATATTTACCAAAATGGAATATCACAACAAGTTATTTCAATATTAATGAACCAGAAACTATTGAAAGTTTTATCACACCAAAAACAAAAATTTTATATGCTGAATCTCCAACAAATCCAGCGATTGATATTATCGATTTAGAGTTGTTAGGAGACATTGCAAAAAAGCACAACTTAATTTTAATTATAGACAATTGCTTTGCGACACCGTATTTACAACAACCTATTAAATATGGTGCACATTTAGTGATTCATTCTGCTACAAAATTAATGGATGGACAAGGGCGTGTTTTAGGTGGTGTAACTGTTGGTAATGCTGATTTGATTAGAGAGATTTACTTATTCGCTAGAAACACAGGACCTGCATTATCGCCATTCAATGCATGGACATTATCTAAAAGTTTAGAAACACTTCCTGTTAGAGTGGATAGACATTGTGAAAATGCTCTTAAGGTTGCAGAATTTTTGGAAGCACATCCTAAAGTGAATTGGGTAAAATACCCGTTTTTAAAATCGCATCCGCAATATGAAGTGGCTAAAAAGCAAATGAAACTTGGTGGTAATATTGTTGCTTTTGAAATTAAAGGCGGTATTGAAGCAGGACGTAGTTTTTTAAATGCCATAAAAATGTGTTCTCTATCAGCAAATTTAGGCGATACAAGAACCATTGTAACACATCCTGCATCTACAACACATAGTAGTTTAGCAGAAGCGGATAGGTTAGTAGTTAATATTACAGATGGACTAGTTAGGGTTTCTGTTGGTCTGGAGCATGTAGATGATATCATTGGCGATTTGGGGCAAGCTTTAAATTAAGTATATTAGCAACATGCTATCCAAAAAAACAAAATACGGACTAAAAGCACTCACTTACATTGCAAGAAGCGAAGGAGATTCTCCAATTCAAGTTGCAGTGATAGCAAAGAGTGAGCAAATTCCGCAGAAGTTTTTGGAAAGTATTCTTCTTACCTTAAGAAAATCTGGAATTTTAGGTTCAAAAAAAGGAAAACATGGTGGTTACTATTTAAGAAGCGAACCATCGGAAATTAAAATGACCGATGTAATGCGTGTACTTGAAGGCCCAATTGCCATGGTGCCTTGTGTAAGTCTTAATTATTATGAAAAGTGTGATGATTGCCCTGATGAGGATAAATGTAGCGTCAATAAACTCATGTTACAGGTGCGTGATAGCACACTTAAAGTATTCAGAAATACAACTTTAGCGGATTTATCTAATACAAACGGATAAAGATTTCTCAAAATAAAGTCGCTTTTAAAAGAATTATCCGCACTTAATCCTTAAAATTTTCCATTATTCTAAAAAGTTAATAATTCTCTTTTTTATGTTATAAAAAGTTTTATTTTTGCTATTCCTACTAAATCGATAGGATTAATATAATACAATTACAAATGATTGCACAAATGTTAGTAAAAGAAAAGGAGAAGTCGAATTATAAAACCGATAGTACAAATGAAAAACCAATTAGAAGTGTAGTAAAATCACTTAGTTGGAGAACTATAGGAACTTTAGATACGATTTTGATTTCTTGGGTAATTACAGGGAAATTAGACTTAGCATTTTCAATTGGAGGAATAGAGTTAGTAACCAAAATGTTTTTATACTTTTTTCACGAGCGCCTTTGGAATTCCATTAAGTGGGGAAAATAAATAGATAGAATGATGTTTACAGATAGTCAAATACAAGAATTAAATAAAAGCTTTGAAAAAGCAACGCCATCTGAAATTATACAGAAGGCTTTTGAACTTAATAACAAAGCGGTTGTTACAACTAATTTCAGACCTTATGAAGCAGCTATTTTACATGCAGTCAGTAAAGTAGAAGCTAATATTGCTGTGGTTTGGTGTGATACAGGTTACAATACACCACAAACCTATAAACATGCAGAACAAGTGATTAAAGATTTAAGCTTGAATGTGTTTTTATACGTGCCAAAACAAACGTCGGCACATCGTGATGTGGTTATGGGAATTCCTAGTGTTGATGCTCCAGAGCATGGGTTGTTTACAGAACAAGTAAAGCTTGAGCCTTTCAAAAGAGCTATGAACGAACATAAACCAAACGTATGGTTTACAAATTTGCGTCAAGGGCAAACAGCCTTTAGAAACAGCATCGGTATTTTCAGTTTAAGTAAAGATGGTGTTTTAAAAGTGAGTCCTTTCTATTATTGGTCTGATGAGAAATTAGATACTTATTTAGAAGAAAACAATTTGCCAAACGAGTTTAAATATTTCGACCCAACAAAAGCATTAGAAAATAGAGAGTGTGGATTACACGCATAATCAGTAAGCAGTTATCAGTCGCAGTAGGCAGTTTGAAGTAAATTCCATTAAGAAAGTAAAAATAATAATAACAAAACTCTTAACCCGCCCGAGTAAGAGTTCCCCTTTTGGGGGTTAGGGGGCTTATTTATGAAGAAAGATACATCACATATTAATTCGCTTGAAAACGAAGCGATATACATCATGAGAGAAGTAGCGGCACAGTTTGACAAACCAGTGTTGTTGTTTTCAGGAGGAAAAGATTCAATTACTTTGGTAAGATTAGCTGTAAAAGCCTTCTATCCAGCAAAAGTACCATTTCCTCTAATGCATATTGATACGGGGCATAATTTCCCAGAAACTATTGAATTTAGAGACCGTTTATGCAAAGAATTAGGTTTAGAATTAATTGTTAGAAACGTTCAAGATTCTATTGATGAAGGAAAAGTAAAAGAAGAATCTGGACGTTACGCAAGTAGAAACATGTTGCAAACTACCACGCTTTTAGATGCCTTAGAAGAATTTAAATTTGATGCAGCTATTGGCGGAGCGCGTCGTGATGAAGAAAAAGCAAGAGCTAAAGAACGAATTTTTTCAGTACGTGATGATTTTGGTCAATGGGATGAGAAAAACCAACGTCCAGAATTATTTGATATGTTGAATGGTGATATTGACCATGGTCAAAATGTACGCGTGTTCCCAATTTCAAACTGGACAGAGTTAGATGTTTGGTCTTATATAGAAAGGGAAAACATTGAAATCCCATCCATTTATTTTGCTCATAAACGTAAAGTGTTTTTAAGAGATGGCATGATTTGGTCCGCGGAAGACTGTATTGTTTATAGAGACGATAACGAAAAGGTTATTGAAGAAATGGTGCGTTTCAGAACTGTAGGAGATATGAGTTGTACAGCTGCTGTATTATCTGAGGCGTCAACAATTATTAAAGTTGTAGAAGAAATAAGAGATTCTACAATTTCTGAACGTGGTGCGCGTATTGACGATAAGCGCTCTGAGTCAGCTATGGAAAAACGGAAACAACAAGGGTATTTCTAGAGAGAAGCCCCCAAGCCCCAAAAGGGGAATTAGCAAGTTTGAGCATAGTAATCCTGTAAGGCTTCAAAAACCTTGTAGGTATAAAAAAGTAAAAGAATAAAAACGAATTTTAAAATATAACCTGTAAAGAACTCCCTCTCCTTTGGAGAGGGTTAGGGAGAGGAATGGAAGTATTAAAAATTGCAACAGCAGGAAGTGTAGATGATGGAAAAAGTACCTTGATAGGACGTATTCTGTACGACACAAAATCATTAACTACAGATAAGTTAGAAGCCATTGAAAAAACAAGTAAACAACGTGGTTATGATTACTTAGATTTTTCGTTAGCTACTGATGGTTTGGTGGCAGAAAGAGAACAAGGCATCACTATCGATGTAGCACACATCTATTTTTCAACTAAAATGAAAAGTTACATTATTGCAGATACACCAGGTCACGTAGAATATACGCGTAACATGGTTACTGGAGCTTCAACATCCCAAGCATCTATCATATTAATTGATGCTAGAAAAGGTGTTATTGAACAAACTAATCGTCACTTCTTTATTAATAATTTATTAAGAATTAAAGATGTGGTGGTTGCGATTAATAAAATGGATTTAGTTGGTTATTCTGAAGACATTTACAACAAAATCAAAGCTGATTTTTCTGAATTGATGAGTAAAAGAGATTATCAGGATCAAAAAATCACATTCATCCCCGTTAGTGCTTTAAAAGGTGATAACGTAGTTAATAAATCAGACAAGATGTCTTGGTACAAAGGTGAGGCATTATTAGAGCATTTGGAGCAATTGGATAAAGCTGATATTTTCAATGTTGGTACGCCGCGTTTCCCTGTTCAATATGTTATTCGCCCTAAAACGGAAGATTTTCATGATTATAGAGGTTATGCCGGAAAGGTATATGGTGGCGATTTAAGTGTAGGTGATGATATCATGGTTTTGCCATCAAAAACCAGATCAAAGATTAAAGACATTTATTTCTATGATGAAAAGTATGAAACGGCATCTAGACGTTCGTCTGTAACCATCACTTTAGAAAACGATATTAATGTAAGTCGTGGTGACATGATTGTTAAAGAAGGCGATTTGCCAACAATTGATAAACAATTTACAGCAAACGTATGTTGGATGGATTCAGATCGACTAACGGCGGGAGGGAAGTATATAGTGCAACATGGTGTCAATAAAGTGTTGGCTAAAGTAGATAGAATTAATCATAAAATTAATCCAGACTATTCTGGTTTTGAAAAGGATGTAACAGGTTTGGCAATCAATGATATTGCTTCAGTAACATTCAAATTGAACAAACCTATTTTTTATGATCAGTTCAAAAATCATAGAACAAATGGGTCGTTCATTTTAATCGATCCGCAATCAAATAATACGGTTGGTGCGGGATTCATTCAATAAAAAAGAAAGCCCCCTAGCCCCCGAAGGGGGAACTATAAATATTGAAAATAAAAAAATAAAGTATAACTAAAAATTACCTAGTAAAGAGCTCCTCCCCTTTGGGGAGGTCGGGTGGGGAATATGCAGAGTTTTAGAACAGAATTAGAAAATCCGGTTGTTGAAAACGATATTATAGAATTAGCTAATAAAATTGAGCTTTTTCATAAAGGGAAGATAGACGAAGAAAAATTCAGAAGCCTACGTTTAGCACGTGGTGTTTACGGTCAGCGTCAAGAAGGGGTGCAAATGATTCGTATTAAATTACCTTACGGAAAAGTAAAGAGTAATCAATTGCGAAGAATTTCTGATGTCTCTGATGAATATTCAAGAGGAAGATTACATATTACCACACGTCAAGATATTCAAATTCACTATGTAGATTTAAATAGAACCCCAGAATTATGGGCGGAATTAGAACGTGATGATGTGACGTTACGTGAAGCTTGTGGTAACACAGTAAGAAACGTAACTGCAAGTGAAACTGCAGGAATTGATGTTGATGAGCCGTTTGATGTGTCACCTTATGCTGATGCCTTATTTCGCTTTTTCTTAAGAAACCCTATTTGTCAAGAAATGGGACGTAAGTTCAAAGTGTCTTTTTCATCTACGGATGAAGACACGGGGCTTTCATATATGCACGATTTAGGATTCATTGCTAAAATCCAAAATGGAGTGCGTGGATTTAAAGTAATGATTGGTGGAGGTTTAGGGTCGCAACCACGTCATGCAGATGTATTGTATGATTTCTTACCAACAGATAAAATAATTCCAGTAATGGAAGGTGTTTTAAGAGTTTTTGATCGACATGGTGAGCGTAAAAGTCGAGCCAAAGCACGTTTAAAATTTTTATTAAAAGATATAGGTTTAGATGCTTTTAAAACTTTAGTTGAAGAAGAACAAAACGCAATAGAATTCAAATCAGTTGCTATTGATGCAGATGCTTATGAAGCTTCAAATCCAGTTGAAGTTGACGAAATTCCTGAAGTAATAATCAAAGATCAAAAAGTATTTGAAACTTGGAAGTCAACCAACTTAATTCCTCAAAAGCAAGAGGGTTATGTGGCTATTGGAATCAAAGTGCTTTTAGGAGATTTTTATACGGATAAAGCAAGATTGTTAGCTGATTTAGTTGAAAATTATGCGGCGGGTGAAATTCGTTTATCCCTGCGACAAAACATCGTAATTCCTTTTGTGAAAAGAGAATTAGTGCCATTTTTCTATACAGAATTAGAAAAACTTGGCTTTGTTGAAGCCGGTTACAATAAAGCGGTTGATATTACAGCTTGTCCAGGTACAGATACCTGTAATTTAGGAATTGCAAGTAGTACAGGTATTGCGGATGAATTAGAACGCGTTATTAAAGCTGAATATCCACAATATTTAAAAAACGAAGATTTAGTTATTAAAATTAGTGGATGTATGAATGCTTGTGGACAACACAATATGGCAAATATTGGTTTCCAAGGTATGTCAGTTCGTACGCCAGATAAATTAGTAGCGCCTGCTTTACAAGTATTATTAGGTGGAGGTAATTTAGGTGATGGAAATGCTGCTTTTGCTGATAAAGTTGTAAAAGTGCCTAGTAAAAGAGGTCCAGAAGCTTTAAGACTTATTTTGAATGATTTTGAAGCAAATTCAAACGGAAAACCATTTGTTGAATACTATAAAGAAAAAGGTGAAAAGTATTTTTACGATTTCTTAAATGATTTACAAGATGTTTCTAATTTAACTCAAGCTGATTTTATTGATTGGGGTGAAGAAGAAAAGTACGTTAAAGAAATTGGTATTGGTGAATGTGCCGGAGTTGTTATCGATTTAATTGCAACATTATTTTTTGAAAGTGAAGAAAAAATAGAAAATGCTAAGACTTCATTTGATGATAAGGTGTATTCAAGTGCAATTTATTATGCTTATACTTCTCTAGTTAATTCTGCGAAAGCGTTATTATTAGCAGAGAATAAAAAGACAAATACACACGCTGGAATTATTGCTCAGTTTGATGAGTTTTTCGTTGAAGGAGGAGAAATTGATTTAGGTACTTCTTTCTCGGAATTAATATATCAAATTAATAAATTTGCACCAACCGCGGATTTTGCCGCCAAGTATATTGGAAATGCAAATCATTTTTTAGATAAAGTTAGAGTATACAGAGAAGCTCAAAGGCAGCTAGAAAAGAAAGCGGTTTAAAACCGATTCATTCGGTATATAAGTGGTATATGAGTTTTAAAGAAAAACATATTGATATAGAGAATCCTATTCCCCCTTCGGGGGTTAGGGGGCAATTAACAGTTGTAGGTGCAGGTCCAGGTGATGAAGAGTTAATTACTCTTAAGGCAATTAAAGCTATTGAATCAGCTGATGTCATATTGTATGATGCGCTAATAAACGAATCATTACTTAAGTATGCATCAGAAGATGTTGAGCTTATTTTTGTAGGGAAGCGCAAGGGGTGTTATGCCTTTCAACAAGAGCAAATCAATGATCTTATTGTCGCTAAAGCCAAAGAAAAGGGGCGTGTAGTACGCCTAAAAGGTGGAGATCCATTTATTTTTGGACGTGGTGCTGAAGAGATAGATTATGTAAGACAATTTGGTGTAGAAACTTATGTTGTTCCTGGGATTTCATCAGCTTTAGCTGTGCCAGCATATCAAGGTATTCCTTTAACAAAACGAGGGTTTTCAGAGAGTTTTTGGGTCGTTACAGCAACAACAAAAGATCATGCTTTATCAAACGATGTGGCTTTGGCAGCAAAATCTACAGCAACGGTTGTTGTTTTAATGGGAATGGGCAAATTACCTGAAATCGTTCGGATTTTTTCAGATGAAAATAAACAAGATACAGCGATTGCGATTATTCAAAACGGAACAACCGAAAATGAAAAAGTTGGTTTTGGAACAATCAGCACGATTTGTGATGTAGTTGAAGAAAAGCAACTCACAAATCCAGCAATTATAGTTATTGGTGATGTAGTGAAAGAACGGGTTCAATTAACTTCTGTGTTAAAAGAAATCAATCAAAATCTGTAATATGCTAACCAAAGACGATAAAATAAATAATTCTAGCTCAGTTCCACCTTTAGGGGCGGAGGGGGCTCGAAATAATTTATATCCCATTTTTTTAAAAGCTAAAAACTTAAATGTTCTTATTGTTGGCGGTGGTTTTGTGGCTGAAGAAAAGTTGACCTTTCTTTTAAAATCTAGTCCAGATGCTTGTGTAACAATAGTGTCTCCAATGTTTAGAGAAGGAACTAAAGAACTTGCAAAAAAAGGATGTGTTTCTTTAGTAGAAGATAAATACAAAAAACGTTATTTAAAAGGAAAGCATATTGTGATAGCAACGACAAACGTTCCTGAAGTTAACGTGAAAGTTCATAAGCATTGCAGAAAAAGAAGCATTCTAGTAAATGTTGCTGATAACCCTCCATATTGCGATTTTTATATGGGTGGCATCGTAACAAAAGGAAATGTAAAAGTTGCAATTTCAACAAACGGTAAATCGCCAACAACAGCTAAACGTTTACGTCAGTTTTTTGAGGATGTGATTCCTGAAAATGTAGATGATTTAGTTAAGAATTTAAACGAATACAGAAAAACAATAAAAGGTGATTTCGAAGAAAAAGTGGAAACACTAAATGAATTCACAAAAGGATTAGTTGAAAAAAGAAAATTATAAAAAAGACCTGTCAGGTTTTTAAAACCTGACAGGTCTAAATTAAAAGTAAAATGATAAAAACAGATATACTCATTATTGGCGCAGGACCAACAGGTTTATTTACTGTATTTGAGGCAGGCTTATTAAAACTAAAATGTCATTTAATTGATGCATTACCGCAACCAGGTGGGCAATGTTCGGAGATTTATCCTAAAAAACCGATTTATGATATTCCTGGTTTTCCAGAAATTTTAGCTGGTGATTTAACAAAAAATTTATTAGAGCAAGGAAAACAATTTGAACCTGGATTTACTTTAGGAGAGCGTGCTGAAACCATAGAAAAACAAGACGATGGATCTTTTATAGTTACAACAAATAAAGGCACACAACATCATGCACAAATAGTAGCCATTGCAGGTGGTTTAGGGTCTTTCGAACCTAGAAAACCAGCTATTGAAGGTGTTACAGGTTATGAAGATAATGGTGTGGAATATATTATTAAAGACCCTGAGTTTTATAGAAATAAACGTGTTGTTATTTCTGGTGGTGGAGATTCGGCTCTTGACTGGAGTATCTTCTTAACTGATGTAGCTTCAGAAGTAACCTTGATTCATAGAAGAAACGAATTTAGAGGTGCTTTAGATTCTGTTGCAAAAGTAGGCGAGTTAACTAAAGCGGGTAAGATTAATTTAATTACACCGGCAGAGGTTAATGAATTACATGGAGATGGAAAGATTGAAGCGATTACTTATGTTAGAGATGGAGAATCAACTAAACTAGAAACAGATCATTTTATACCATTATTTGGTTTGTCTCCAAAATTAGGTCCAATTGGAAACTGGGGATTAGACATTGAAAAAAATGCTATAAAAGTGGATAATTCATTAAATTACCAAACAAATATTCCTGGAATATTTGCTATTGGAGATGTAAACACCTATCCAGAGAAATTAAAATTAATTCTTTGTGGTTTCCATGAGGCAACATTAATGACTCAAGCGGCTTATAGAATTATCAATCCAGGTAAAAGACTAGTATTGAAATACACAACGGTTAGTGGTATTGATGGTTTTGATGGGACTCGTAAAGAAGCACCAAAAGCAGTGGTTCAAGCGATTAACTAAGGTCTAAAAAACATGAACAAAAAAAGGATTAATTAGGTTCCGGTTAGTTTGATTTTTCCTAAGATATTAATTAAACTTGTTCCTCCCTTTGTTTTAAAGGGAGGACAATTTCGATTAAATCGAAATTAGGAGGGTTAAGGTAAAAACCTGATAGGTCTTAATAAAATGCAAATAGTCGTGTAAGCTTAAGATTGATAAACTACTTTGGCGGATAGGTGCATTAGGGATTGAAACGACATCCTTTTGTTGTGCGAATATAAAACTTGATGAGATACTGAAACAAGTTCAGCACAAGAAAAGATATAGTGGAAAGCCCGACCCGATAGGGGAATGCCAAAAAATAAAAAGTATTAAAAAAATATAATCCAGCAAGGTTTCAATCCCGATAGCTATCGGAGCCTGCAGGTATTTTTATTTAAAAGAAAGGATGATAAGTTATAACGTTTGCTTAAAAGATACCGCAAAAACATTCACTAAAAGATTGTTTTATTCCTTGTTTGATTGTGACCAAGAAGAAGTTCATAGTGATTATTTAGAAAAAACATTTCTTAAAATAGTTTCTAAATTAGAGATTGAAAATGGAGAAGACATTTGGGCAACTTTTAAAACTGAACTTCCAGAGATTAGAAGGAGACTTGATCTTGATGCCAGTGCATTTGAAAAGAATGATCCTGCTTCGCATTCTTTAGCAGAAATTTATATGGCGTATCCTGGTTTTTATGCGATTTCAATCTACAGATTAAGTCACGCGCTTTATAACCTTGGTGTGTACATTTTACCAAGAATGATGAGTGAGTATATTCACGGTATTACAGGTATAGATATTCATCCAGGAGCAACTATTGGCGAGTCGTTTTATATTGACCATGGAACTGGAATTGTAATTGGCGAAACGGCTATTATTGGAAAAGACGTTAAGATTTATCAAGGTGTAACTTTGGGCGGTATTTCGGTATCTAAAAGGATGGCATCCACAAAACGGCATCCTACTATTGAGGATAATGTGTGCATTTATGCTAATGCCACTATTTTAGGTGGCGATATAGTCATTGGAGCAAATAGTATAATTGGAGCCAACGTTTGGATTACAGAATCAGTTCCAGAAGACTCATTAGTAACCTATCAAACAGAAATTAAAATAAGACCAAGAAAAAATGGCATTCGAAAATAGTATTATTGGTCAAATAGGCAATACGCCATTAGTTGAAGCAACACATCTTATTTCGAAAAAAGGTGTAAGGTTGTTTTTAAAATTAGAAGGTAATAACCCTGGCGGAAGTGTTAAAGATAGGCCAGCTTTTAACATGATAAATGAAGCCTTAAAACGAGGCGATATTAAAAAAGGAGGAACCTTAGTTGAAGCCACAAGTGGAAATACAGGAATTGCTTTGGCTTTTATTTCAAAGCTATTAGGATTGAATATGGTTCTAATTATGCCTGAGAATTCTACTGAAGAACGTGTAAAAACTATGCGTGCTTATGGTGCAGAGGTGATTTTGACATCTGCTGATATTGGTATTGAAGGTTCAAGAGATTTGGCTTTTAAACTTAGAGATGAAAAAGGGTATACGTTATTGAATCAGTTTGAAAATGATGATAATTGGAAGGCACATTACAAAACTACTGGTCCAGAAATTTGGAATGCTACTGAAGGTAAAGTAACCCATTTTGTATCAGCTATGGGAACTACAGGAACCATTACAGGAGTGTCCACCTTTTTAAAAGAAAAGAATAAGAATATCGCAATTGTTGGCGCCCAACCTGCCGATGGTGCAAGAATTCCAGGAATTAGAAAATGGTCGCCTGATTACGAGCCAAAGTTTTTCAATCCTAAAAGAGTAGATATCGTGTTAGATGTTACCGCAGAAGAAGCAAAAGAGACAACTAAAAGATTAGCTAAGGAAGAAGGTGTTTTTGCAGGAATGAGTAGTGGCGGATCTGTCCATTGTGCGTTAAAAATAGCTGAGTCAATTGATGAAGGTTTAATTGTAGCTGTGGTTTGCGATAGAGGAGATAGGTATTTGTCGTCTCCACTTTTTGAATAATATTTGTTGAAGACCTGTCAGGTTTTTAAAAACCTGACAGGTCTATAGATAATAATCCTGCAAGGGTTCAAAAACCTTTTAGGTATTTAGTGTTTGGAGGGAAACACAGCAAAATTAAATTTGTTTCTTTTTGCGCCCTTTCAGTTTATTTTTAATCGCTTGATACTAAGGCATCAACTCATAAAAACTAAACAAAAATGACATCAAAAATAATTCAAATTATAAAAATCGTCTGTTTCCGTCCAGACACTATTTAATAAAAAATGAATTATACCTACAAGGCAAAAAAGACCTTGAAGGATAAGGAAAACAAAAATATAGTTAGTACTTTTGTTCGCGAGTTCATTAACGTACTAGTGTTATCAAGAAAGGTAGAGGGATTAGACCCGTTGAAGCCTTGGCAACCCTTTAGCTTTTAAAGAAGGTGCTAAATTCTACTAATAATTTTAATGATTATTGGAAAGATAACGAAAAGTGTTTTTTACTTTTCTTGATGACATTTAAATTAATAGACCTATCAGGTTTTTAAAACCTGATAGGTCTGGAAATATAAAAAATATGTCAAACATACATAAAGCTTTAAAGGAGCGAATTTTAGTCCTAGATGGTGCCATGGGCACCATGTTGCAAGCTTACAAATTTACAGAAGACCATTTTAGAGGCGAGCGATTTAAAGATTACCCAACACCACTTCAGGGTAATAACGATTTGTTGTCTATTACTCAGCCAGAAGCCATTAAAACCATTCACGGAAAATATTTTGAAGTAGGTGCAGATATTGTTGAAACCAACACATTTTCTGGAACTACTATCGCCATGGCAGATTACCAAATGGAAGACTTGGTGTATGAACTGAATTATCAGTCGGCTAAAATAGCAAAAGAAGTTGCAGATGCATATACAGCGAAAGAACCTCATAAACCACGTTTTGTAGCAGGGTCGATTGGTCCTACAAATAGAACAGCGAGTATGTCGCCAGACGTAAATGATCCTGGTTTTAGAGCGGTAACTTTTGATGAATTAAGAATAGCATACAAACAACAAGTAGAAGCTTTAGTTGATGGCGGTGTAGATTTATTATTAGTTGAAACGGTTTTTGATACGTTGAATGCTAAGGCTGCATTATTTGCGATTGAAGAAGTAAAAGATGAACGAAACATCGATATCCCAATTATGTTAAGCGGAACGATTACAGATGCTTCTGGAAGAACTTTATCAGGTCAAACAGCTGAGGCGTTTTTAATATCAGTATCTCATATTCCGTTATTGTCGGTTGGATTTAATTGTGCTTTAGGAGCCAATTTGTTACAGCCACATTTAGAGGCTATTGCTAATAAAACCGATTTTGCTATTTCAGCGCATCCAAATGCAGGCTTACCCAATGCTTTTGGTGAGTATGATGAAACTCCAGAGGAAATGGGTGAGCAAATTGAAGAATATTTAAAAAAGGATTTAATAAATATTATTGGTGGTTGTTGTGGTACATCGCCAGAGCATATTCGTGTAATCGCTGATATTGCAGCTAAATACAAACCACGTCGTCATGCTGAACTTGTTTCAGCATCACACTAGGATATAAAATAGACCTGTCAGGTTTTAAAAACCTGACAGGTCTGATAAAAACAAGTATGATTTTAGAAGTAGCAAAATTAAATATAAAGAAAGGGCTTTCTGCTGAATTTGAAACCAATTTCAAAAAAGCAGAAAAGATTATTTCATCAATGAAAGGTTACATCTCACATCAATTAAAAAAGTGTATCGAGCAAAACGATAAATATATTTTATTAGTGAAATGGGAAACGATTGAAGATCATGAAATTGGATTTCGTAAATCTGAAGAATATCAAGAATGGAAAGCATTATTGCATCATTTTTATAAACCGTTTCCAGAAGTAGAACATTACAAATAAAATAGACCTGACAGGTTTTAAAAACCTGACAGGTCTATGTAAATAACAAGAATAGGATTTTAGAGAGCATATTCCCCCTTCGGGGCCCTAGGATGCTAACCATTTCCAATAGTAGAACATTATAAGTAATGAAAAATAATAAAGAAGACATTCCGAATAAAAAAGCCTCTACCCTTTGGGGAGAGGTTGGAGTGGGGAGAAAATACATGAAATTGTCTGGTTTAGAACCTTTGGTTTTAAACGAAAACAGCAATTTTATAAATGTAGGAGAACGTACTAATGTTGCAGGTTCTCGTAAATTTCTTCGGTTAATAAAAGAAGAGAAGTTCGATGAAGCTTTAGATATTGCGCGTCATCAAGTAGATGGTGGTGCTCAAATTATTGATATTAACTTTGATGATGGTTTGATTGATGGTAAAGAAGCGATGATTCGTTTTTTAAATTTAATAGCTGCTGAACCAGATATTTGTCGCGTGCCAATAATGATTGACAGTTCAAAATGGGAAATTATTGAGGCTGGACTTCAAGTGGTGCAAGGAAAGTGTGTCGTAAATTCTATTTCACTAAAAGAAGGCGAAGAAAAATTTATTTGGGAGGCAAAACAAATAAAAAGATACGGCGCTGCAGTAATTGTAATGGCTTTTGATGAAGATGGACAAGCCGATAATTATAAAAGACGTATTGAAATTGCTAAACGCTCCTATGATGTTTTGCTAAATAAAGTTGGTTTTCCCTCTGAAGATATTATTTTCGATTTAAACATCTTTCCCGTGGCAACAGGAATGGAAGAGCATCGAAAAAATGCGATTGATTTTATTGAAGCGACGCGTTGGGTTCGCCAAAATCTAGAAAATGTTAGTGTAAGTGGTGGTGTGAGTAATGTGTCGTTTTCTTTTAGAGGAAATGACGGCGTTCGTGAGGCGATGCATTCTGTATTTTTATATCATGCTATTCAAGCTGGTATGAATATGGGCATTGTAAACCCAGCATTGTTAGAGATTTATGATGATATTCCTAAGGATTTATTAGAACATGTTGAAGATGTTATTTTAGATAGAAGAGAGGATGCAACGGAGCGTCTATTAGATTTTGCAGAAACTGTAAAGGGCTCGAAAGTCGAAAAAGGATTGGATTTATCATGGAGAGAAAATCCCGTTCAAGAACGTATTACACATGCTTTAGTAAAAGGTATTGATGCCTTTATTATTGAAGATATTGAACAAGCAAGACAAGAAGCAGATAAGCCCATTGAAGTGATTGAAGGTCATTTGATGATTGGAATGAATGTGGTTGGTGATTTATTTGGCGCTGGAAAAATGTTTTTGCCGCAAGTAGTAAAATCTGCTCGTGTCATGAAAAAAGCAGTAGGCTATCTAAATCCGTTTATTGAAGCGGAGAAAGGAGATAAACAAGAGGCTGTTGGTAAAATATTAATGGCGACGGTAAAGGGTGATGTGCATGATATTGGTAAAAATATTGTGAGTGTAGTTTTGGCATGTAACAATTATGAAATAGTTGATTTAGGGGTTATGGTACCACCTGAAAAAATTATTGAAACCGCCATTAAAGAACGTGTTGATGCTATTGGATTATCTGGATTAATTACACCATCACTTGATGAAATGGTGTATTTAGCTAAAGAAATGCAACGTCAGAATTTTGAATTACCATTGCTTATTGGAGGTGCAACAACATCAAAAGCGCACACTGCTGTTAAGATTGATACACAGTATAAAAATGCGGTGGTTCATGTAAATGATGCCTCAAGAGCGGTAACGGTTGTTGGTGATTTATTGAATAAGAAAACATCACATGATTACGTTGCTAAAATGAAAGCTGATTATGATGAATTCCGAATCAAGTTTTTAAAACGAGGCAAAGAGAAATCATATATTTCTATTAGTGAAGCCAGAAACAGAAAGTATAAAATTGATTGGGAAACTTCAGAAATTGTAAAACCTGCAGCATTAGGAGTTCAGATTTTAAAACAATTAAGTTTAAAAGAATTAGTGCCATTTATAGATTGGAGTCCGTTTTTTAGAAGCTGGGATTTACATGGTAAATTTCCAGATATTTTGACTGATATGGTTGTTGGAGAGCAAGCGACAACTATGTATGAAGAAGCTCAAGAAATGATTAATGAGATTATAGCAAAACAACTCTTAAAACCTAAAGCGGTTTTTGGTTTGTTTGAAGCGAACTCAATTCATGAAGATGATATTTCTGTTCGGAAAAAGGGTAAGGAAATTGCTGTTTTTAGAACGTTGCGTCAGCAATTAAAAAAGCGCGAAGGTATTCCTAATCATGCTTTAGCAGATTTTATTGCACCAAAAGAATCTGGTAAAACAGATTATATGGGAGCGTTTTGTGTTGGTATTTTTGGAGCGCAAGAATTAGCTGATAATTATAGAGATAAAGAGGATGATTATAATGCTATAATGGCGCAAGCTATTGCGGATCGTTTTGCAGAAGCTTTCGCTGAATATTTACACAAACAAGTGAGAACTAAACATTGGGGTTATGCTGCAAATGAAGATTTATCTAACAATGATTTAATTAAAGAAAGTTATAAAGGCATTAGGCCAGCGCCAGGTTATCCTGCTTGTCCAGACCATTTAGAAAAGGAAACGATTTGGGCCTTGTTAGAGGTTGAAAAATTAATAGGTGTAAAATTAACCGAAAGTTTAGCGATGTGGCCAGCAGCGGCAGTATCGGGTTATTATTTTGGAAACCCAGAAGCTAAATATTTTGGTTTAGGTAAAATTACAGATGACCAAGTAACGGATTATGCTACTAGAAAAGGAATTACGAAAGAGAAGGCTAGAAAGTGGTTGCATCAAACTTTAGCAGAAGAGTAATCCCCTCCTAGCCTCCCCGAAGGGGAGGAATGGATTGCGGATAGAAAAACCTGAAAGGTCTAGAAGAAAGATTTGAGTAAGAGTTCCCCTCCTTCGGAGGGGCTAGGGGAGGAATTTAGGGGTGGGTTTTCCGCGTTAGCGATTGCAGTGGAAAGCCCACAGCGAGGCACGAGCGAGGACTTGTAACGTAAAGCGCGACCGTGAGTGCTCCTGCAAGGTTTTGAAAACCTTGTAGGTATTAAGCGAGGGGTAACGCCCAAAAAAGAAAAATAGCTTAAAGAAATCATTCGTGAATTCGTTGCTAAGAAAACTAAAATATTAACTAATTAAAGTCCCCTTGTGGGATTTAGGGGAATGAAAGTAACAGACCATATAAAACAGGCAAACGGAAACACCTTGTTTTCCTTTGAAATTATACCGCCACAAAAGGGTAGAAATATTCAGGAATTGTATAATAATATTGACCCTTTGATGGAGTTTAAACCACCATTTATTGATGTAACTACCTCTCGTGAAGAATATATTTATATTGATAAAGGCGAAGGGCTTTTGGATAGAAAAGTGACGCGGATGCGCCCAGGAACGGTTGGTATTTGTGCTGCAATTAAGCATAAATATAATGTGGATACTGTGCCACATGTGTTATGTGGTGGGTTTACAAGAGAAGAAACAGAATACTTGTTGGTTGATTGTCATTACCTTGGTATTGAGAATGTTATGGCGTTGCGTGGTGATGCTATGAGCCATGAGAAATACTTTGAAGCATCAAAAGGCGGACATAAATTTGCTACAGACTTGGTTTCGCAAATTCAGAATTTAAATGCTGGTAAATATTTGCATGAGGTTATTGAAACGGAACATAAATCTGATTTCTGTATTGGTGTTGCTGGTTATCCTGAAAAACACATGGAAGCACCTTCTTTACAAACCGATTTGAGACGACTTAAAGAGAAGGTTGATGCTGGTGCGGATTATGTAGTAACACAAATGTTTTTTGATAATCAGAAATATTTTAAGTTTGTTGAGGCTGCTAAAGCTGTGGGCATTAATGTGCCTATTATTCCTGGAATTAAACCCATAGCTGTAAAGCGTCATTTACAATTATTACCTCAGGTTTTTAAAATTGATTTACCAGAAGAATTAATTGTTGAAGTTGAAAAATGCAAAGATAATAAGGCGGTAAGGCAAGTTGGTGTTGAATGGGCTATAAAACAATCTGAAGAACTTAGAGCAGCAGGTGTTCCCGTATTACACTATTACTCAATGGGCAAAAGTGACAATATAAAAGCTATTGCATCAGCATTGTTTTAATTATTAAGTTAGGTTTAAATTTAAGTTTCAATGTCAGGTTGAGCGCAGTCGAAACCTTTGAAATTCATTAGTTAATATGACCTTTCGACTGCGCTCAAGGTGACAAATGGAAAATTATTAGCTTTATTTGTAAAATGTAAACCTTCTTAAGTCGAACTCATTATAATTACGTTATTTTTACGGCATAGTACCTATTTATGCGTCAAATATTTTTATGTGTTTTTTGTTTAGCTTTTAGCTTTTCTTTTTCTCAAGACAAGACGCATACATCGTATGTTGATGTTAACTACTTTCGAGGAAATATTGCGCTTCACAATAACGAAATTCTTCATTTGATCAAAGGTCATCCAGAAGGTGTTATTTTAGGTTGGAGTAAAAAAACCTATGGTTTTGAAGACTGGGAACAGCGTTTTAACTACCCAGATTATGGATTTTCTTTGGCATATCAAAACCTTAAGAATGATGTTTTAGGAAATACTATTTCACTTTATGCGCACTACAATTTTTACTTTTTAAAGCGAAACATAATGTTTCGAATTGGTCAAGGGTTGGCTTATAATACCAATCCGTACGATAGAGAAACCAACTTTAAAAACGTAGCATTTGGGTCTAAATTTGGGAGTAGTACTTATGTGATGTTGAATTATAAAAAGGAACGTATTTTTGATAGGTTTGGTTTGCAAAGTGGATTTTCGTTGATTCATTATTCTAATGCAAATGTGAAATCGCCAAATAATGGAACTAATTCTATCACGTTTAATGTAGGCGTAACTTACAGTTTAGATGATGAAGGTTTAGAATATCAACACACTATTGATAAAAAACAAGACCAAGCTTTTTCTGAACCCATTAAGTACAATTTTGCTTTTAGAACAGGTATAAATGAAAGTGATATTGTTGGCAGTGGGCAGTTTGCGATGTATGTAGTTTCTGCTTATGCGGATAAACGGATTAATAAAAAAAGTGCGTTTCAATTAGGAGCAGATGTCTTCTTCTCAAACTTCTTGAAAGAGCTTATTTATTACAGAAGTGTTGCGTTTCCAAACCAAGGTGTTTCTGGAAATGAAGATTATAAACGTATTGGTGTTTTTGCTGGTCATGAATTATTTGTTAATAAAACGTCGTTATTAACACAACTTGGGTATTATGTATATTACCCTTTTGATTTTGAAGGCAGAACTTACGTTAGGATAGGTTTGAAACGCTATTTTTTCAAAAAATGGTTTGGAGCTATAACGCTCAAAGCGCACGGTGCTAAAGCAGAAGGTGTTGAATTTGGAGTGGGTGTAAGATTATAATTTGATATAATTATGGAACAAAGATTAACATTAGTAACTCTAGGAGTTAAAAATTTAAAAATGTCTTCTGAGTTTTATGAAGATAAATTTGGTTGGAAAAAGCTTAAGTCAAGTAATGAGTATATTACCTTTTTTCAATTAAACGGAATATTGTTGTCGCTTTATCCAAAGGAGAAATTAGCTAAAGATGCAGGGGTTAGTTGCGAAGGAAATGGTTTTAAAGCATTCACAATAGCATTTAACACAAGAACTAAAGAAGAAGTTGACGAGTTGATTGAAAAGTTAGAAGCTAAAGATGTTAAGATTGTTAAACGACCTGAAGATGTTTCTTGGGGTGGATATAGTAGTTATGTAGCAGATCCTGACGAAAATTTATGGGAAATAGCATTCAACCCATACCTGCCTTTAGATGAAAATGGAAATACAATAGGAAATAAGTAAATTAAATGAGAATAGTAAAATACATTATAGTTCTTTTTTTAATTATCGCTTGCGATAGTGAAGATGCTGGTGATTGTTTTCAAAAGGCTGGACCTATTATGCAACAGGAGGTAACCCTTCCTAGTTTTGATAAAATTTTAGTGAATCGAGATATTGAGTTAATTATTAAAGAAGGAGGTCCCCAAAGTGTGATTATTAAAACAGGCAAGAATTTGATTAATGATGTTATTGCTGATGTTGTTGATGGCAGATTGACTTTAACTGATAATAATACTTGTAATTATGTTAGAGATTATGGTATTACTAAAATATATATAACATCGCCTAATATTACTGAAATAAGAAGTTCAACACAATATGACATAAGTTCTGATGGTGTTTTAAGCTATCCTAGTTTAACAGTTTTATCTGAAGATTTTGGTATTCCTGGAGCTTTTAACGTGGGTGATTTTAAATTGCAAATTGACAATGCTAGTTTTAGATTGGTATTTAATAATCTATCTGTCTGTTACATTTCTGGGCAAACAGACAATTTGAATATAGTATTTGCAGCAGGCACCTCCCGATTTGAAGGACGAAATTTAGTTGCTCAAAGGGTAACTGTATCCAACAGAGGCTCAAACGACATGATTGTAAATCCGCAACAAGAAATTAAGGGTATAATTTCTGGAATAGGAAATGTTATTTCAGTAAATGTACCACCAATTATTGATGTTGAAGAAGTTTATAGAGGGCGATTAATTTTCGAATAAATCTACCGACTGTTTTGCAATTTCTAACTCCTCATTTGTTGGGATTACTATTACTTTTACTTTTGATGTATCAGTGCTAACAACGGTTAATTTATCTGGTCTTACTTGATTTTTGTTGATATCAAGAGTAATGCCTAAGTAGTTCATGTCTTCACACACACGTTGTCTCATTTCGGGCGAATTCTCACCAATACCAGCAGTAAAAACAATAGCATCTAATCCGTTCATTATTGCAGCATAACTGCCAATGTACTTTTTTATGCGATATGCATTCATTTGTAAAGCAAGCTGACAATCTTTATTTCCTTTTTCGGCTTCAGCTTGAATATCTCTTAAATCACTAAACCCAGTTAAGCCCAACATACCACTTTTCTTTTGAAGAATATTGTTGATTTCATTTAAACTATAATTAAACTTTTTAGCTAAATAAAATATAATTGATTGGTCAATATCTCCAGAACGTGTACCCATGATGAGTCCGTTTACTGGAGAAAAACCTAGCGTATGGTCAATGCTTTTTCCATTTTTAATAGCAGTCATACTACAACCGTTGCCTAAGTGAATGGTGATGATTTTTGAATTTTTTATACCTAAATAGTCAATAGCTTTTTCTGAAACATATTTATGACTGGTTCCATGAAAACCATACAAACGAATATTGTGTTTTTCTAAAAATTCATTTGGAATGGCATACTTATAAGCATGCTCAGGGATAGATTGATGAAAAGCTGTATCAAAAACGGCTACTTGCTTAGCTTTTGGAAATATGGTTTCAGCAACTTCAATCCCTTCTAAATTAGCAGGATTATGTAAAGGTGCTAACGAAGACAGTGCTTTAATTTTTTCTTTAACAGCCTCGGTTATTTCAGTGGTATTACTAAAATGCTTTCCACCATGAACCACACGATGTCCCACAATATCAATCGCGTCTGCGGATTTAATAATACCTGTATCTTTATCCAATAATTGTTTAGATAATAATTCTAAACCAACTTTATGGTTAGGAATAGCTTCAACAACTTCAATAGTATCTTTATCAGTTTTGAATATAAATTTGGCGTCATCGAACCCGATACGCTCAATTAAACCAGAACAAAGAATCTTTTTTTCTGGCATTGAAAACAATTGAAATTTTAAGGAAGAACTTCCTGAATTTAAAACAAGTACTTGCATATATTAGAGGTCTTGAGCTTGAATTGCCGTTATAATTACAGTGCTATAAATATCATCAGCAGTACATCCTCTACTTAAATCGTTTACTGGTTTGTTTAAACCTTGAAGCATTGGGCCAATAGCTAAAGCTCCAGTTTCACGCTGTACTGCTTTATAGGTATTATTTCCTGTGTTTAAATCAGGAAAAATTAATACACTCGCTTGTCCTGCAACTTCAGAATCTGGTAATTTACTTTTGCCAATGCGCATATCAACCGCAGCATCATATTGAATTGGCCCTTCAATTTTTAAATCGGGGTTTATTGCTTTTGCAATTTCAGTTGCTTTTCTAACACGCTCAACATCTTCACCTTTACCAGAGGCTCCGGAAGAATAAGATAACATAGCTACTTTAGGTTCAACACCAAAATCTTGGGCAGTTTTTGCTGATGAAATAGCAATTTCAGCTAATTGTTCTGCATTAGGGTTTGGATTAATAGCGCAATCTCCAAAAATGGAAACGCGATCTTCTAAACACATAAAGAATACTGACGATACAATGTTAACGCCAGGTTTGGTCTTTATAAATTGTAGAGCAGGACGCAAAGTGTGCGCTGTAGTATGTACAGCACCTGAAACCATACCATCTGCATGCCCTTTGTGAATCATCATGGTGCCAAAATACGATACGTCTGTCATCGTGTCTTTAGCCATATCTAAGTTTACACCTTTATGCTTTCTTAATTCATAAAATGTATTTACGTAATCCTCAAAGTGAGGCGATTCAATTGGGTTAACGATATTAACGTCATTAATATCTAAAGAAATGTCATAGCGTTCTATGCGCTCTTTAATTTTTTCTTTTTCACCAATTAAAGTTAAATCAACTACATGTGCATCAATTAATCTTGCGGCAGCTTTTAAAACTCTTTCATCATCACCTTCAGGCAGCACAATATGTTTTTTATCCTTTAAGGCACGTTGTAACAAATTGTATTGAAACATTCTTGGAGTAAATATATCTGACTTAAACGTGATTAAATCGTTGGCTAGTTTATCTGTATCAACATGCTTTTCAAAGGTTGCAATTGAGGTCTCGATTTTTTCGATATTTTCAGCATAGATTCTAGACTTAATTTTACCTATTTCATTGGCGACTGAGAAGGTCCCTCCTTTAACGCTAATAATTGGAACTATACTTGATAGTCCTTCTATAAGCTTTAAAATGGATTCCTCAGGCATTAATCCTCCAGTTAAAACTATTCCAGAAATTTTTGGATAGTTTTTGGATATATTGGCTTGAAGTGAGCCTAAAATAATGTCGGCCCTGTCTCCTGCTGATATTACCAAACAATCGTCTTTTAATTGGTTAAGATAATTACGGAGTTGCATGGTAGCCACATTAAAATTATCAACTTGGTTATTTAGCATGTCATGGCCAAAAAGAATATTTCCCTTCAATTTTTTTAAAATTTCCTTAACGGTAGGGCTTGCTAAACTATTAATTTTCGGAATTACAGTAATATCTGTACCACTATTTATACGTGCTGTTAATAGCGATTTTAAAGTTGATACTTCAGCAGGATTGATTTTGTTGGTCATTATAGACAGCACATCTACTTCTTCTTTAAAAGTATCGTGCGCCAACTGAACATTATCAACTACTTCAGATAGTGATTTTCCATCACCTTGAGAAACAATTATGGATGGCAACCCTAAATTTTTAGAAATTAACAGATTAATATCCAATTCTAAGCTGGAATTTTCATGTGAAAAATCGGTTCCTTCTACTAAAATAAAATCAAATTTTTCTTCTAATTTTTTATATTTCTTGATGATATGGTCTATAACATCACCAGATTTTCCTTTGTTATATAAATCTAGAACCTGGCTTCTTGTAAAAGCATAGGTTTTTTTATAATTAATGTCAATTTCAAAATAAGATACCACGGTGTTAATATGGTTATCCATTTCACCAACTTTGATGTCTTCAATAATAGGTCTAAAGTATCCTACTTTGGCAGTTTTACCTAATAGCATGCGCATTAGCCCAAGTACAACAACAGATTTACCACTATTAGGTTCTATTGTCGCTACATAAATTCCTTTACTCATTTTAGTGTTTTTGTAGAGTTACAAAGATAGCTATTGCTCATTTTTATTACAAGTTTACTATGCTTATTTACTTTTTAACAATGCAAAATTAATGTCTTATAGGTTTGAGTATGATGATATTTGTCATAATTCAATATAAAATTGAAAAACTTAGAAAATGATAATGATATGGTTCTTGTTATTTAGTGTCTGGACGGAAACAGACGATTTTTATAATTTGAATTATTTTTGATGTCATTTTTGTTTAGTTTTTATGAGTTGATACCTTAGTATCAAGCGATTAAAAATAAACTGATAGGGCGCAAAAAGAAACAAATTTAATTTTGCTGTGTTTCCGTCCAGACACTATTTAGAAGTCAATTCTCTGAACAAAGTTTCTAAGCTTGCATTCTTCTGATTAAGTTGAAGAATCTTCAATTGATTATCATGTGCAAAATCAAAAACATAAGAGCGCATATCATCAGAAGTTTTAAAAGTGATTTCATAAACAAAATCATAACTATTCACTACTTTTTTTACCTTGGGAAGTTTGAGTAAAAAAGCATCTTCTACACGGTAATCGAACTCAACAATCACCACTTGTTCTTTTTCGTCTCTAAGGTCTTTTAATTTTTTGTCTGCAACTATTTTACCATTACTTATAATGATGACACGGTCGCACATGGCTTCAACTTCTTGCATAATATGAGTTGATAGAAATACCGTTTTTGTTTTCCCAACAGATTTAATTAAGTTGCGAATATCAATAAGTTGATTTGGGTCTAAACCCGTGGTAGGTTCATCTAAAATTAAAACCTCAGGATCGTGTAACAAAGCATTTGCTAAACCCACACGCTGGCGATATCCTTTTGAGAGTTGACCAATTTTTTTATGAGATTCAGGCCTTAGTCCAGTCAATTCAATAACTTCATTTATGCGTTGTTTACTTACTCCGTAAATGTTTGCGTTAAATGCTAAATACTCTTTAACGTATTGCTCTAAATATAAAGGATTGTGTTCTGGAAGGTAGCCTACACTTTGTTGCACTTCTTTTGAATTGGTGTCCACATGATAACCATTTACTTTAGCTTGCCCTTCATTAGCCTTTAAGTAAGTGGTTAATATTTTCATCATGGTTGATTTTCCTGCGCCATTTGGACCTAAGAAACCAACAATTTCTGACGTATCAATTTTAAAAGACACATTGTTTAACGCTTTTTGATTGCCGTAAATTTTTGATACTCCTTCAACTTCAATAGACATATGTAAAATAGTTTGCTCAAAAATAATGATTATCCAATGTAATATGTGATTTACTATAAAATCTTTAAAACTTTTCAGAAAAATAAAAAAAAGGTTTTATAGTATTTTGATTTCTTAAATAATTAATTACTTTAGCCACTCAATTATTACGATGACAGTACATTATACATATTTTAACAATTGGTTTTATTTCTTTTTTAGCAAAAGGAGCGAGGCGTTGTGTGTATAATTTAAAACATAAATTAACATTATAAGTCTCGATGAAAATCGAGACTTTTTTTTGTTTAGCCGTTAATACATTGAATAGGAACAAAAATATTTTTAAATTTTAAACTAAATTTTGATAAAAACAGTAGCCATACAAGGAGCAAAAGGGTCATTCCACCACATAGTATCTCAAGAGTTTTTTAGTAAACCAGTTGATGTTATTGAGTGTATGACGTTTGATAAGGTTGTGGATTCCTTAATTACTAAGGCATGCGACGCTGCAATTATGGCTTTAGAAAATTCTATTGCAGGTTCTATAATTCCAAATTATGCGTTGATTGATAAGTATGGTTTGCATATAGTTGGCGAGCATTATTTAGATATTCAGCATAATTTAATGGCTTTGTCAAATCAAAGTATTGCTGATATTAAGGAAGTGTATTCGCATCCAATGGCGTTATTACAATGTAAAGAGTTTTTTAAATTACATCCGCATATCAAATTAGTTGAAGATAAAGATACTGCTGAAGTAGCCCAACGTATTCAAGAAAAAAAACTAACTGGTATTGGTGCTGTTGCGAGTGTTACGGCTGCTGAAATTTTTGAGTTAGATATTTTGGCACATAGTATACAAACGATTAAGCATAACGAAACTCGTTTTGTAATTGTTAAACGGACCAATTCTGAAGTGCCAGAAAACGAAATTAATAAAGCATCAATTAAGTTTGAAGCCAACCATAAACGCGGAAGTCTAGCCACTATTTTAAATGTGATGAGCGATTGTAAACTGAATTTAACAAAAATCCAATCCTTACCAATTGTTGAAACACCTTGGAAGTATGCCTTTTTTGTTGATGTTACTTTTGAAAATTACTTAGATTTCAACAAAGCAAAGTCTATTATAGATATTATGGGTGAAGAATTTAAAGTGTTAGGAGAATATAAAAATGCGAAGCTATGATTGAGGCAGCTAAGAGATTGCAAACTGTTGAGGAATATTACTTTTCAAAGAAATTAAGAGAAGTAAATTTGCTTTTGGCAAGTGGCAAGCCTATTATTAATTTGGGTATTGGTAGCCCAGATTTGCAACCACCAAAAAAGGTATTGTCTGCTATTACTGCAAGTTTTGAAAATCCTATTGCTCATAAATACCAAAGCTATCAAGGACTTCCAGAACTTAGAGATGCGATATCAAAGTTTTACAAAGAACATTTTTCGGTAAACTTAAGTTCAGGTACAGAAATTTTACCATTAATGGGAAGTAAGGAAGGGATTATGCATATTTCCATGGCCTATTTAAATGAAGGCGATGAAGCACTTATTCCAAATCCAGGATACCCAACGTATCAATCCGTAACAAAATTGGTTGGTGGAAAAGGGGTGCTTTATGAACTTGATGCCGCGAACAATTGGATGCCAGATTTTAAAGCCTTAGACCGCTTAGATTTAAGTAAGGTGAAGTTGATGTGGGTTAACTATCCGCACATGCCAACAGGTGCAAAAGCAAGTAAAATTGTTTTTGAAGAATTAGTAGCCTTTGGAAAGCGTCACAATATTTTAATTGTAAATGACAACCCATATAGTTTTATATTAAACGATTCGCCTAAAAGTATTTTAAGTGTTGCGGGCGCAAAAGATGTGTGTTTAGAGTTGAATTCTTTAAGCAAAACCTTTAATATGGCAGGCTGGCGTGTAGGTATGGTAATGGGCGCTAGCGAGCATCTTAATAATATTTTGAAAGTAAAAAGCAATATGGATTCTGGTATGTTTTACGGCATTCAAAAAGGAGCTATTGAAGCTATGAAATGTTCAAATATGTGGTTTGCTACATTGAATAATGTGTATCAAGAACGTAGAAAATTAGTTTGGCAATTAGCCGATGCGCTAAATTGTACTTATGATAAGGATGCATCCGGGCTTTTTGTTTGGGCAAAATTACCAGCATATTTAAAGTCTGAAGAATTTATCGATTTGGTGTTAAAGGAGAATCATATTTTTATAACACCAGGAACCATTTTTGGAACTCAAGGAGAAGGTTATATCAGGTTTTCCTTGTGTGCATCAACTGAAGTTTTAGAAGAAGCGATTGCGCGGGTGAAATAAAGTTGGCAGTCGCAGTCGCAGTTTACAGTTGTTGTGAATAAAAAAGTAAAATGAGTAATACTATAGTAGTTAAGTAATTTAATCGTAAAAGTCCCCTCTCTTTTGGAGAGGGTTAGGGAGAGGAATGAAAAATATATACGCCATAGGAGTCGGTTTAATAGGAGGTAGTCTTACTATTGATATCAAAAAGAATAATCCAGATGTGATTATTCATGGTATTAGCAGAAAAGATTCTACCCTTGATAAGGCTTTGGAGTTAAAGATCATTGATAAAAAGGCGACTTTAGATGATATTGGAAATGCTGATTTGGTAATTGTTTCAATTCCTGTTGATGCTACAGTAAAATTATTGCCAATAATTTTAGATAAAATATCTGATACAGGTTTAGTTGTTGATGCAGGTTCTACCAAAGAAGATATTTGTAAGGCAGTTGAAAATCATCCGAAGCGAAGAAATTTTTTAGCGATGCATCCTATTGCAGGTACAGAACATTCGGGACCAACAGCGGCTATTGATGGCTTGTTTCGAGGAAAAACAAATATTGTTTGTGAAGTTGAAAAAACAACGTTTAAGCTTCAAGAAAAAGCATTAAAGTTGTTTACGGATATTGGAATGCGCATTCGTTATATGAATCCTGTTGATCATGATAAGCACATCGCTTACATGTCACACTTATCACATATTAGTGCTTTTATGTTAGGAAAAACAGTTATTGAGAAAGAAAGAAACGAGCGTGATATTTTTGATATGGCTGGCAGTGGATTTGCTTCTACGGTGCGTTTAGCGAAAAGTTCGCCTGAAATGTGGACGCCTATTTTTAAGCAAAACAAGACTAATGTTATTGAAACGTTAGAAGAGTATATAAGCAATCTCAACCATTTTAAAGAGTTGATGAAAGACGATAATTTTGAAGCGATTTATGATGAGATGAAAAACACCAATCATATTAAAGATATATTGAACGGTATAGGAAGCCCCACCTAACCTCCCCAAAGAGGAGGAACGCTCACTCTTATTAAAAGTTTGAGTAAGTGTTCCCCTCCCTTGGAGGGGCTAGGGGAGGCTTTTTAAGATAATAAAACAGTAAAAAATAAATAGTAAAAGGAATGGCTTAAGCGGCTAAATATTAAGGAAAAATGGAAAACAAGAAAGAAATGAGAACCTGGTTAGATGATTTAAAATTAGATCACCCTCTTGTAATTGCAGGTCCATGTAGTGCAGAAACTGAAGAGCAAGTATTAAAAATTGCTCACGAATTGAAAGATACCGATGTAAGCTATTTTAGAGCGGGTATTTGGAAACCAAGAACGCGTCCGGGTATGTTTGAGGGTGTAGGCGCATTAGGTTTAAAATGGTTGCAAAAAGTGAAGGCTGAAACAGGTATGAAAACCTGTACTGAAGTTGCAAATGCAGCACATGTAAAATTAGCTTTAGAGCATGATGTAGATTTACTTTGGATTGGAGCACGTTCTACCGTTAGTCCTTTTATTATGCAAGATATAGCAGATGCATTACAAGGTACTGATAAGCCTGTGCTAATAAAAAACCCTGTAAATCCAGATTTAGCATTATGGCTAGGAGGGATTGAAAGAATTTACAAGGCTGGTGTTAAAAATATTGGAGCTATACACAGAGGGTTTTCAACTTACGAAAAAACAAAATACAGAAATACTCCAGAGTGGCAATTGGCTATAGAGTTTCAAAATAAATTTCCAGATATTCCTTTAATTAACGATCCGTCGCATATTACAGGAAAAAGAGATATGATTTTTGATGTATCTCAAATTGCTTTAGATTTAAATTTTGATGGTTTAATGATTGAAACACATTATGATCCTGAAAATGCTTGGAGTGATGCCGCGCAACAGGTAACGCCATCAACTTTAGTACAAATTATGAGGGATTTAAAAATAAGAAAAGAATCTAACGCTGAAGCGGAATATACCAGTGCGTTAGACAATTTAAGAGCGCAAATTGATGTGGTTGATAATCAAATTATCGACTTATTAGGAAAACGTATGAAAACTTCTGATGGCATAGGGGCACTTAAAAAGCAAAAAAACGTGGCAGTTTTACAATCTAAACGTTGGAATGAGATTTTAGGTAAAATGGTTTTAGAAGGCGAGCAGCACGGATTAAGTGAAGAGTTTATTTTAAAGATGTTTAAGGCGGTTCATCAAGAATCAATTAATCATCAAGAGAAAGTTATTAATGGGTAATCTATTCAATATATTAAATAAAAAATGCCTCGCTTTAGTGAGGCATTTTCTTATTAAATATACTTTTTTATTTGGTATAAGGTATGCGTCTAGAAACTTTTCTCATTAAAACATTAATTAAATCTTGCGCATCAGAACCTAGAGATCCTTTAATTTTTTTCAAATAATTAACCACTAATTCATCATCAGTTGTACTCATAAAGTCCATGTTCATAGTAGCTGTATTTGTTGCGAACATTCCTCCTGTTAATACAGCAAGTCCTATAGCAGCACCATTTGACATGGGTTTAGATGTCTCGTAACTGCCAGTTATGATAGTTTCAACTCCTAGAATTTCGCCTAACTCACTAGGTAAATATTCATCATAGGAATGAATGTCTATCCCATTTTTTTTCAATAGAGCATTTGTTCTTGATGGATTTTGTACATCCACTAGTAGAGACCCTCTTTTCTTTCTAGTTAAAAACCATGTATGCATACCTTTTTGAATGTCTAATGATTCATTTTTACCCATATCAATTATTTGTTCTGGAGTAAAATCTTTAAGTTCTTTTGGTCTTAATTTCACTTGAACCTTCATAGGTAATATTGCAATTGTTTTAGTTTTAGCAACATAGTCGTCAGCATCAGGATGTACATATAATTTTGTTTGTGCAGTTAAGCTAAAAATAATTGAAAAGATGAAGACTAATGTTAATAATTTTTTCATGTTGTTGAGGTTTTAAAATTTGACAACGAATATATGTCTATTCGTACGTTTAAAATAATTATTTTAAGCTATTTTTGAAGAAATCTTATGACTGGACACGTTTATAAATCTACAGGAAGTTGGTACACGGTAAAAACCGATTTAGGTTATACTTATGAATGCCGTATCAAAGGGAAATTCCGTATGCAAGGTATAAAAAGTACCAATCCAATATCTGTTGGCGATGTTGTAGATTTTGAATTAGAAACGGATAACGATGCCGAAACTGGAGTTATTCATAAGATACATGATAGAAAAAACTACATTGTTAGAAAGTCTGTAAACTTATCTAAGCAAACTCATATTATTGCGGCTAATTTAGATCAGGTTTTTTTGATGATTACTATTAATAATCCACCAACGTTAACCAGTTTTATTGACCGATTTTTAGTAACCGCGGAAGCCTATTCTATAAAAACCGTTTTGTTATTTAATAAGATTGATACTTATGATGAAGATACTTTAAATGAAGTTAGGTTTTTAGCGCATATATATAGGAAAATAGGATATGAATGTATTGGTGTTTCAGCAACAACGGGTAAAAACGTAGATAAAGTTAAGGCTTTGATGCTTCATAAAACAAGTATGTTTTCTGGTCATTCAGGGGTTGGTAAATCTACACTTGTAAATACTATTGAGCCTTCTTTAAACATTAAAACCAAAGAAATTTCCACGCAACATAGTCAAGGTCAACATACCACTACTTTTGCAGAAATGTTCGATTTAAGTTTCGATGCAAAAATTATAGATACACCAGGAATAAAAGGGTTTGGTATTGTTGATATGGAAAGAGAAGAAATAGGTGATTATTTTCCTGAAATTTTCAAGCTAAAACAAGATTGTAAATTTAATAATTGTTTGCACGTGAAAGAGCCTAAATGTGCTGTAAAAGATGCATTAGAAAATGATGAGATTGCATATTCGCGTTACAGAAGTTATTTGCAAATGTTAGAAGGCGAAGATGAGCATTACCGAACAGATATTTGGGAGTAAAAAGCCCCATTGTCCTATGGGCATTTCCCCGAAGGGGAAAAACGCATCCTGCAAGGTTTCAAAAACTCAGTAGGTTTAAAAATAAGAATATAATTATATACCGAATCAAAAAGTCCCCTTTGGGGATTTAGGGGCTTATGAAAGTAGTTATTCAAAGAGTGTTTAAAGCAAGTGTAACCATTGCAGATAAAAAAGTAGCTTCTATTAAAAGTGGGCTTTTAATTTTTCTAGGTATTATAGATGATGATACTCAAAAGGATATTAATTGGCTTTCAAACAAAATAGTGAATTTAAGAATATTTGGAGATGAAAACGGAGTCATGAATCATTCATTAAAAGATGTAAATGGTGATGCTATTGTGGTAAGCCAATTTACACTTCACGCTTCAACAAAAAAAGGAAATCGTCCAAGTTATATTAAAGCGGCAAAGCCTGATGTGTCTATTCCGCTTTACGAAAATTTTGTAAATCAAATGGAAAAAGACTTAGACAAAAAAGTACAAACAGGGCAGTTTGGTGCAGACATGAAAGTAGATTTACTAAATGATGGACCAGTAACAATAATTATAGATACTAAAAGCAAAATATAGTGGCATCCATATTTGGTCATGGTGTTGTGGGGTTTACCATAACAAAACTCATTGATAATAAACAGACGAAATGGTTATTATTAGCAGCTATATTTTCTGCAATTTTACCCGATTTTGATGTTATTGCTTTTAAATTAGGAATAGCTTATCAACATCCTTTAGGACATCGCGGATTTACACATTCCATTCTTTTTGCTCTTCTTTGGGCATTAGTTTTAATGTTTACTATGGGTAAAAAGAATAAATTAATCTGGTTTTCGGTTATTTTTCTATCAACCCTATCACACGGAATTTTTGATGCTATGACCTCTGGAGGTCTAGGTGTCGGGTTTTTTATACCATTCAATAATGATAGATTTTTCTTTTCCTTTAGAGAAATATTGGTGTCACCATTAGGAATAAAAAAGTTTTTTTCCGCTTGGGGAATGCAAGTTATTTTAAGTGAAATAAAGTATATTGTTTTTCCATCCTTACTTATTTTATTAATTTTAGGTACTTTAAAAAAATTTAAATGAACATTCAAAACGCACAAAAAGAAGTAGATAATTGGATAAAAGAACACGGTGTACGTTACTTTAACGAACTCACCAATATGGCACAACTTACAGAAGAAGTAGGTGAAGTAGCTAGAATTATTTCCAGACGTTACGGCGAGCAAAGTGAAAAAGAAAGCGATAAAGATAAAGACCTAGGTGAAGAATTAGCCGATGTGCTGTTTGTACTATTATGTTTAGCAAACCAAACAGATGTAGACCTACAAAAAGCTTTTGATAAAAGAATGGATAAGAAAGCAAAACGCGACCACGATAGGCATCATAATAACGAAAAATTAAAGTAAATTTGCTAGCTTTAAGAAGCAAGACATTTTTACAATGAGTAGTATTACACTTCATAAATCAGAAATAGTAAATCGTAAATCTGAAATTACAATAACAGGTTCAAAAAGTGAATCTAATCGCTTATTATTATTACAAGCATTATATCCAGAATTTAAACTAGAAAATGTTTCAAATTCTGATGATAGTAATTTAATGACTAATGCATTAAGTTCACAATCAGAGGCTGTAAATATCCATCACGCAGGAACTGCTATGCGTTTCTTAACCGCCTATTTTTCAATTCAAGAAGGTAGAGAAACAATGCTTACAGGATCCAAAAGAATGAAAGAACGCCCCATTAAAATTTTGGTTGAAGCGTTACAAGAATTAGGAGCAGAAATAAGCTATGAAGAAAATGAAGGCTTTCCTCCAATAAAAATAAAGGGAAAAAAGCTTACCAAAAACAAAGTGTCTTTAAAAGCTAATGTAAGTAGTCAGTATATTTCTGCATTATTACTTATAGCTTCAAAACTCGAAAACGGATTAGAATTAACTCTTGAAGGCGAAATCACATCCATTCCATATATAAACATGTCATTAAGTTTATTGGATGAGATTGGTGTAGAATCATCGTTTATAGACCACGTTATTGCAGTAAAACCAAATACAACACCTTTAAAACCAAAAACTTTAACAGTAGAGTCTGATTGGTCTTCAGCTTCCTATTATTTTAGTATTGTAGCTTTAAGTGAAGTTGGGACAGTAATTACTTTGTCATCTTACAAGGAACATTCACTTCAAGGCGATTCTGCTTTAGTGGATATTTACAAACATTTTGGCGTTTCTACTAGTTTTAGTGAAAACAAATTGACCCTAAAAAAGGAAAAATCAAGTTTAGAACCTCTAAATCTAGATTTAAAAAACGCTCCAGACATTGCACAAACCATTGCAGTAACTTGTTTTGCTTTAGGAATGCCATGCGATTTAACAGGCTTACACACACTTAAAATTAAAGAAACCGACAGACTTGTAGCTTTAAAAACAGAAATTGAAAAGTTAGGAGGCGAGGTCGAAATCACAGATAAATCTTTGCATTTAAAACCAAATGAACTTTTTTCAGGAGGAATGAGTTCCCCTCCTTCGGAGGGGCTAGGGGAGGCCATCTCAACGTATAACGACCATAGAATGGCAATGGCATTTGCGCCTTTAGCGTTAAAAACTTCAATTGTTATTGAAGATGCTATGGTGGTTTCAAAGTCTTATCCAACCTTTTGGAACGATTTAGAGTCCATTGGTTTTGAAATAACTGAATAATAATCACGTATTTACTTGACAACCCCTATGCGCAGATTGTATATTTGCAACTTTTCTAATTAAAATCAACGAATGACACGTATGAAATTATCACACTTCGGTTTCGAATTACCGGAAGAATTATTAGCAGAATATCCTGCAGAACATAGAGATGAATCACGTTTAATGGTTTTGAACAGAAAAGAGCAAACCATTGAACATAAAATGTTTAAGGATATCATCGATTATTTTAACGAGGATGACGTTTTAGTTTTAAATAACACTAAAGTATTTCCTGCAAGACTCTATGGTAACAAAGAAAAAACTGGCGCTAGAATAGAGGTGTTTTTATTAAGAGAACTAAACGAAGAACAACGTCTTTGGGATGTCTTGGTAGATCCTGCTCGTAAAATAAGAATTGGAAACAAACTTTATTTTGGTGATGATGATACCTTAGTAGCAGAAGTTATAGATAATACAACTTCTAGAGGGCGTACACTACGTTTTTTGTATGATGGATCATACAGAGAATTTCGTATAAAATTGAGCGAATTAGGACAAACACCATTACCTAAATACATAAAAAGAGATGTAGAGCCATCAGATGAAGCGCGCTACCAAACTATTTTTGCTAAAAATGAAGGCGCTGTTGCGGCACCAACTGCTGGACTGCACTTTTCAAAACACCTATTAAAGCGTTTAGAAATTAAAGGTGTTAATTTCGCTGAGGTAACATTACACGTTGGTTTAGGAACATTTAACCCGGTTGAGGTTGAAGATTTATCTAAACATAAAATGGATAGCGAAGAACTCACAATTGAAGCAAAAGCAGTTGAAATTGTTAACACAGCCCTTAAAGAAAAGCGACGTATTTGTGCTGTAGGAACCACTGCGGTTCGTGCCATAGAAAGTGCGGTGTCCACAGGCGGGCAGCTAAATGAATATGATGGATGGACTAATAAATTCATTTTTCCTCCTTACGAATTTACTATTCCAAACGCTATGATAACTAATTTTCACACACCAAAATCAACGTTATTGATGATGGTTGCAGCATTTGCAGGTCACGATTTTATTAAGCGTGCTTATGATGAAGCTATCAAAGAAGGTTACAAATTCTATAGCTATGGTGATGCTATGTTAATCATATAATCACAAAATATTCCAAATAATAATGAGTCCCGTTTTAACGGGACTTTTTTATAAATTTTTAGTGCATTACCTAAAGGTCGGGCTTTCACTACTCGCTTCCTCCTACGTCGGCGAGCTCAAACATACCGTTCAATCCCTAATGCGAGTTACGTGTGCCAATCATAATTATCAATTCATAATTCATAATTAGAAAATCCTTTCCTTATTTTTGCAAAATACCAGTTGTTGTTTGGAAGTATTATATTAAGAAAATGGTGATTTTTTTCTTTATATGAATCATAGAAATCAAGCATAGCTGAAACTACGGTTTCTTTTTATGATGAAATAGAAAGGGAAAAAGGGCATTTTATTGTGATACATCTAAATAATAAATGGGATTAATAATGGAAATCAAGAAAAAAGACATACGCGCATTAACCAAAGAACAGCTGAGAGATTTCTTTGTAAAAGAAGGCGATAAAGCATTTCGAGGTAATCAAGTGTATGAGTGGTTGTGGCAAAAATCAGCACACACTTTTTCGGACATGACGAGTATCTCAAAAGAAACCCGCCAAATGCTGGAAGATAACTTTGTTATCAATCATATCAAGGTTGATCAAATGCAGCGTAGTTCAGATGGTACCATAAAAAATGCCGTACGCTTACATGACGATTTAATTGTTGAATCCGTTTTAATACCAACCAAAACCAGAACCACAGCTTGTGTATCTAGTCAAGTAGGGTGTAGTTTAGATTGTAAGTTTTGTGCAACATCACGATTAAAGCGCATGCGTAATCTAAACCCTGACGAAATATACGACCAAGTTGTAGCTATCGATAATGAAAGCCGTTTATACCATAATAGACCATTAAGCAATATCGTGTTCATGGGCATGGGCGAACCACTCATGAACTATAATAACGTTATTAAAGCCATCGATAAAATAACATCACCAGAAGGATTAGGAATGTCTCCTAAACGTATTGTAGTTTCAACATCAGGCGTGCCTAAGATCATTAAAAAAATGGCAGACGACGATGTTAAGTTTAAACTCGCCGTGTCATTACATTCTGCTATTGATGAGATACGAACTTCTATTATGCCGTTCAACGCTACCTTTCCACTTAATGATTTAAGAGAAGCGTTGGAATATTGGTATGCAAAAACCAAAAACAGAATTACCTATGAGTATGTCGTTTGGGATGGTATAAATGATAAACTAAAAGATGTAGAGGCGTTGGTTGAATTCTGCAAATTCGCACCTAGTAAAGTAAATATTATTGAGTATAACCCTATTGATGATGGCGAGTTCCAACAAGCCCATTCTAGTGCTATAGATATGTATGTAAAAGTCCTTGAAGAAAATAATATAACGGTTACCGTAAGACTAAGCAGAGGTAAAGATATTGATGCGGCATGCGGACAATTAGCTAATAAAAGTTAATTTTATTGTCATTCCCGCGAACCTGCCTGCCGTCAGGCAGGGGCAGGAATCCATTATTAAATATTACTGCTTTCCGGTTAAAATATTTTTTATTAGCCTAAGGCACTGATTTTGTTGGGTTTATAGAGGTTTAAAATTAGGATTTCTAGTTTTTAGAAATCATGATGTAAAAAAAAGGATAATAAGTTTTATACTGTTTTTCAATTAGTTAGAATCAAGTCTTTGTTCTTGATTCTAGCAGCGTAGCGGTCTTTTATCTTTAATCGGACAATATGATTAAATAGAGATAAGTTTTAATACATTGTACTTGAAATAGTATATTTGAACTTCCTTAAACCAATCAATTGAAAGTAGTAGAACAAATAAAGAAACCTATAGGCTATGAAATGGACCTTTTCGAGCAAAAGTTCCTGCTTTCTATGTCTAGTAAAGTCGCTTTATTAAACAGAATTACGCATTACATTGTTAACCGAAAAGGGAAACAAATGCGACCTATGTTTGTTTTTCTAGTCGCTAAAATGGTTTCTAATGGCGAGGTGAGCGAACGTACTTATAGAGGGGCATCAGTAATAGAATTGATTCATACGGCAACATTAGTGCATGACGATGTCGTTGATGACAGTAATCGCAGAAGAGGATTTTTCTCAGTAAATGCCCTATGGAAAAATAAAATAGCGGTTTTAATTGGCGATTTTCTGCTCTCAAAAGGCTTGCTGCTATCTATTGATAATAACGATTTTGATTTACTTAAAATCATTTCAATAGCCGTACGCGAAATGAGCGAAGGCGAATTACTTCAAATTGAAAAAGCACGCAAATTAGATATTACTGAAGCTATTTACTATGAAATTATCCGTCAAAAAACAGCAACCTTAATAGCAGCTTGTTGTAGTTTGGGTGCCGCTTCAGTAAAACCAGAATCACTGCATGTAGAGTCTATGCGTAAGTTTGGAGAGTTAATTGGTATGGCATTTCAAATAAAAGATGATTTGTTTGATTACGGCAATACACAAATTGGTAAGCCAACGGGTATAGATATTAAAGAGCAGAAAATGACCTTACCTTTAATTCACGTTTTAAATCAAGCGTCGAAAAAAGATAAGAAGTGGCTTATTAATTCTGTTAAAAATCATAACAAAGACACTAAACGTGTTAAAGAAGTTATTGCTTTTGTTAAAGATAATGGCGGTTTAGATTATGCCGTAAATAAAATGAAAGCCTTTCAAGAAGAAGCCCTACAGTTGCTCAAAACATATCCTGATTCTGATTATAAAAATTCACTTGAACTTATGGTGAATTACGTGATTGATAGAAAAAAATAATACGCTCAGGCAACCCTTTGCATGAAATTTGCGTCTTTATAAATAGAAGGCTAAGTGAAACATTCATATATAAATTTTCAATGTAGAGAGAATAATTAAATGAATGTTAAATCTGACCGATGAAAAACAATAGAAATCACCAGATAAATCCATTTTTGAAAGTTATTCAGTTGCATAAAAACGAATCCGTTTTGATAAAAAAAGCGATTAAAAATAATCGTGAAGCTCAACACGTTTTATTTGAAATGCATGCTCCAAAAATGTTGAGTATTTGCAGGTATTATATTAAAGATATTCATAAGGCGGAAGAAGCCATGCTTAATGGGTTTTTTAAAGTCTTCACAAACTTAAAAAGCTTTAAAAATGAAGGAAGTTTTGAAGGTTGGATAAGGCGAATAATGGTTAGAGAATCTATTTCTTTTTTAAGACAGGAAAAACATATTGAGTTCCCGGTTGAGGTGATAGAATATAAAAATGACTATTCTAATAATATAAAAACAGATATTGAAGTTGCCGAAATTCAACAATTAATAGATGCATTGCCAGAAGGTTATAGAATGGTATTTGTAATGTATGCCATTGAAGGTTATAAGCACCATGAAATTGCAGAGTTGCTTAAAATTACTGAAGGCACATCAAAGTCTCAGCTATTTAAAGCACGTAAAATGCTTCAGGAAAAGATTAAAAAATTAAATAAATTAAGTTATGGCACCAATTAATTTTGAAAACAATATAAAGAATAAGCTTGATGAAAGGAGGTTAAAGCCATCAACTGATGCTTGGGATAAATTGTCTGAGCGTTTAGATAATCAAGATAAAAAGAATAATAAAAAGCCATATTGGTGGCTTGGTTTAGCAGCTAGTATAGTTGGTGTTTTATTTATTGTGTCACAATTTTTAAATAATGAAACTCAAGTAAAAGATGCTCCAAAAATAGTAGATACACAAGAAATTATTCAGGAAAAAGAAACAAATATAATAGCTACTGAAAATGAAATATTTGTAGATGTTAAGGACGCTAATGTAAAAGTTGGAAAAGAAACGACTAAAAAAATTGAAACCCTTAAACTAGTTAGCCCCAAAGAAAAGAAAGCATTTGTTGCATCAGTGAATGAACGTAAAATTATTTCAAAAGAAAAAACTAACGCAATAGCAGCTACTGCTGAATTACCTAAAAAGCCTGTAACTTTTGAAGAGCAAAAAATACAAGATGTTGTTGCTCAAGTTCAGTACCTGAAAAATGAAAACAAAGTAATTACCGATGCAGATATTGAAGCATTGCTAGAAGAAGCTCAGAAAGAAATTATGCTGAATAGATTATATAATGGAACTACTGGTGTGGTTGACGCTATTGCCTTACTTCAAGACGTTGAAGCAGAGTTAGATCAATCGTTCAGAAGTAAGGTTTTTGAAGCCTTAAAATCAAGTTATAAATCGGTAAAAACTGCAGTTGCCCAACGTAATGATTAAATCCTCGTGAAGATGAGGATCTCATTAAGAGCATTCAATTGATTATTAACACGTACTGAATAAAATCATCAAATCATTCATTAATGCCCATTATGGGTCAAAAAACGAACAGTTATGCAAACTATTACAAAGTATTTAGCGCTAGTGGTGCTGTGTTTAATTGTGCAGTTAATCAATGCGCAAGACACGATTCAAAATGAGAATAACAAACATAAAATCGAAGAATTAAAGACAATTAAAGAGCGTATAAAGGAAGAAGAAAAGTCTTTTTTAAAAACAGAAGTAGAGGCCATTAATCTCCGTTTGGAAAATGGAGATATTACTAATGTAGAAGCAGAGAAACTTAAGAAAGAAGCGGCTCAAAAAAGAGCCTTAAACATTGAAAATAGAATCACTATTGTTAATAATAAAATTGAACTTTTAGAACGAAACGAAGATGGTTATACTATTGCTAATGAAGAAGAAACAGATAAAGTTGGTTTTAGTATTGGAGAAGAAGGTAGTTTTGCAGGCTTTAACATTAATGGTAAAAAAAACAAACCTAAAAAATACGATGTACGTACCACTACCGATTTGGTTTTAGCCTTTGGTTTAAATAATGCTATTGTAGAAGGAGATAATTTAGATAATTCGCCATATAAGTTTGGAGGTTCTCGTTTTTTTGAAATAGGTTGGGCGTGGAAAACAAGAGTGTTTAAAAACTCAAATTTTTTAAGATTAAAATATGGGTATTCGGTTCAAATTAATGGCTTAAAGCCTAAAGATAATATGTACTTTGTTAAACAAGGCGACCAAACCGTGTTAGAAGAATTTCCTGAAAACCTAAAAAAATCTAAATTGTCTATAACAAATTTGGTGTTTCCTTTACATTTTGAACTTGGGCCATCAAAAAGAATAGATAAGGACTCCTATTTTAGATACTCAACCGATAATAAATTCAAAATTGGATTAGGGGGTTATGCTGGTTTTAATATTGGCACACGTCAAAAATTGAAATATGAATTGGATGGTGAGCGTATTAAAGACAAACAAAAACGTGGATTTAACACCACAAATTTGGTTTACGGTTTAAGCGGGTATATTGCTATTGATGATATTGCATTATATGTTAAATACGATTTATCACCCATTTTTAAAGACCAGGTAATAGACCAAAATAATATTTCTGTAGGCGTTAGATTTGATGTGGATTAAAGAAAGTTTAAAACTAATTAGTGTCTAGACGGAAACAGACGATTTTTATAATTTGAATTATTTTTGATGTCATTTTTGTTTAGTTTTTATGAGTTGACACCTTAGTATCAAGCGATTAAAAATAAACTGATAGGGCGCAAAAAGAAACAAATTTAATTTTGCTGTGTTTCCGTCCAGACACTAATTAAACAAAAAACTATACTTAATGTACTAAAAAAACCGAAAAATCATTTTCGGCTTTTTAATGTTTTAATATTTTTTTGATGTTTTGGTTCATTCTATAATTTCGTAGTCAATATTTAGTTTTCGTAACACTCTTAAAGCAGAACCAGAGTTTTTATCTTCCACTTCAATATCTACAGCGTCTCCTTCTAAGAGCATATCTGTAAGTTCATTAGACAATGATGCATCAATGTTAGATGAAATCTCTGCAATACAATTGGCGATTGCTCTTCTATCTGGCCTCTGAGCATCACAAGACAATAAATTTAATTTCATAATAATAATAATAATAATTTATTAATGTAATATACTACAATTGAGATTAGATAATCAAAAGATTTCATTTAATAAACTACAAGAGTTTTATATATTGAAGAATGTATTATTTTATCTTACTTTTACATTCCACAAAATCATTCTGTTTTGATATCACCATCATCCATCGATCAAGTATTTGAAACCGCCCGAGTAGAGGAGGTAATTGGTGATTTTGTTCAGCTTAAAAAAGCAGGTAGTAACTTTAAAGGCTTAAGCCCGTTTAGTGATGAGCGCTCACCAAGTTTTATGGTATCGCCAGTAAAACAAATCTGGAAAGATTTCTCTACAGGGAAAGGTGGCACTGCGGTGTCTTTTTTAATGGAGCATGAACATTTTACGTATCCTGAAGCTATAAGATATCTGGCTAAAAAGTACAATATTGAAATAGAGGAAACCGAACAATCTTCTGAACAAAAGGAAAAAGCAAACGAACGTGAGAGTTTATATTTGGTTAGCGAATTTGCTAGCACTTATTTTCAAAAGGTATTGCATAAAACCGACCAAGGAAAATCAATAGGATTAAGCTATTTTAAAGAACGTGGTTTTACTGAAGAAACTATTAAAAAGTTCGATTTAGGATATTCCTTAAACCAATGGCAAGCGTTTACAGATGAGGCTTTAAAACAAGGCTATAATATTGATTTTTTGCAAAAAACCGGGCTTACCATTGTAAAGGAAGATAAACGCTTTGACAGGTTTAAGGGGCGCGTTATGTTCCCTATAAAAAGTATGAGTGGGCGCGTTTTGGGTTATGGCGGACGTATTCTTATAGCCGATAAAAAAGCTGCTAAATATGTAAACTCACCAGAGAGTAATATTTACCATAAAAGTAAAGTATTGTATGGCATTTATAATGCAAAACAAAGTATAGCTAAAGAAGATAATTGTTATTTGGTTGAAGGTTATACGGATGTCATTCAGTTTCATCAAACAGGAATACATAATGTCGTGTCTTCTTCAGGAACGGCTTTAACTTCTGAACAGATAAGACTTATAAACCGACTTACAAAAAACATCACCGTACTTTTTGATGGAGATGCTGCTGGTATGCGCGCATCGCTTCGTGGTATAGATTTAATTTTGGAACAAGGCATGAATGTTAAAGTCTGCACTTTTCCAGAAGGTGAAGATCCTGATAGTTTTGCCAAACAAAATACTTTAGAGGAGTTAGCTATATATTTAAACGACAATGCCAAAGACTTTATTCAGTTTAAGGCTTCTATATTGTTTGAAGACTCTAAAAATGACCCGATAAAGAAAGCCGAAACAGTTAGAGATATTGTTAACAGTATTTCAAAAATTCCTGACCGTATTAAAAAAGAAATTTATATTCAGGAATGTGCCAGAATCATGGATATAAGTGAGGAAGTACTGTTTAGTACTTTGGCTCAAATAATTAAAAAAGAATCTCAAGAAGAAAACAAACAATATCAAAAAAAACAAAAGGCTTTTGAAGTTATTAAGCATCAACAACCTGTTGAAAAAGTTGATAGACAGGATGTTTTAGAGCGTCAAATCATTGAGATACTTTTACTTTATGGTAATATAGAAGAGGATTTTGAAGATTTAGTTTTAAAAGAGAATGATAAAGGAGAACTAGCTTTGGAACCCGTAATTCAGCAAGCTAAGGTGTTTGAAAAAGTATTCTTAGATTTGCAGGATGATGAAATGGAGTTTTCTAATGAGCGATTTAAAGTATTGTATTATACGATTATAGATAAATTAAATCAAAACCCTAACTTTAAACTTAAAAGTCTGGTTAATACGGTTGATGTTGAATTGGCTTCTAGCATGACTTCTTTCTTAATGAACGATGAGCAGCATAATTTAGATGACTGGGAAAGGAAAAATATTTTTACAAAAGGTAAGTTAGAAGGGTTAACTCAATTGGTGTCACAAACAATTTTAAGCCTGCGCTGTTTTTTAATTGATCAGAAAGTTAATGTTTTTATGCATGAAACACAGTCGGATAAGAGTAAACAAAATAAAGAGGTGCTTATTGAAGTTAAAGAATATTTAAATTTAAAAACTCTTTTAGCCAGAAAATTGGATAGAGTTTTATAACTATTGTTAGTTCTTGGGTAACTAATAAATATTTTTCCTAAAAAAAAGCAAAGACTATAGATCAACTTGTAAGCGAAACCATTTTAAGTTTATGTTGCTTTTTAATAGACCAAAAGGTAAAAGAATTTCAGCAAGAAACGCTACAAAATAAAATAGACCCGAATAGAAATATACTTGAAGAAGTAAAAGACTATTCGGGTCTAAAAATGTTGTTAACTAGAAAACTAAACAGAGTATTGTAATTACTATACTTGTTGGCTTAGTTTAGCTTGATTAACTAAATCAACTAAATTAGTAACCTTAAGCTTTCGCATGAGTCTAGCTTTATAAGTACTAACTGTTTTTTCATTAATATCTAATTCCTTAGAAATTTCTTTGTTTTTCCTACCAATAGTAAGAAGCTTTAATACTTCGGCTTCTCTAGTAGAAAGTTTCTTGTAAAAAGTACCGCCTTTATTTACTCTAGTGCCAAAGGCAAGTTGCTGAGTTAAGTCATTGCTTAAATGAATACCACCATCATGTACTTTTAAAATGGCTTCATTAATAGTAATCACATTAACAGATTTGTTTATGTAACCAGCAGCGCCAGCTTTAATGGCGTTAATGGCATAAACTTCTTCAGGTTGTGCGCTTAAAATAATGGTTTTAATGTCTGGAAAATCATTTTTCAAATAACGTAAAACAGTTAACCCATTTAATTTTGGGAAATCGGCTTCAGTTAAAATAATGTCTACAGGATTTTTCTTTACAAAATCCAAGATGGCTTCGCCATCATCTACACTTCCAACAACTTTTATGTTGGACGATGCTGAAAAAAGAACTTCAAGTCCTTTTCTCGTAATTGGGTGGTTGTCTGCTATTAATAATTTTATCATAATAAAAAGCTTTTTTTTAAATAACTAATTGAGAGATAGTTAAGGTGAGAGGTAAGCTTGACGTAAATGTAAGACTTTTTTAAATAATCTGCAATAGTTATACTAAATTAGTGGGGATTTCGCAAATTGGAATGGGAATCATCTTATGCTTGTTAGAATTGTTATAGCGTTTGTATATTTTAAACACCTCTTGTTCTCTTCCTGAAAAGGCATCTGCAGTTTTTCCTTCGTCATCCATTTTCATAGCCCATTCAAGTTCTGGGTATGAAGCCCCAATTTGGTCTTCATCACTTCTTGTATCTCCAAATAAACCATCACTTGGTGCTGCTTTCATTATAGATTTAGGCACTTTTAAAAATTCACCTATTTTATAAACCTCCGATTTTAACAAGTCTGCAATCGGGCTTAAATCAACACCGCCATCACCATATTTGGTATAAAAACCAACACCAAAATCCTCAACTTTATTTCCTGTTCCTGCAACTAATAATCCATAAAGGCCAGCATAGTAGTAAAGGGTAGTCATTCTTAATCTGGCACGAGTGTTGGCTAAAGCCATATCTACTGTAGCTTGGTCACCATCCATAAAAATTTCGGTTTTAAACTCCTCAAAAACGGGTGTTAAGTCGGTACGAGTATCATCAACATTATCAAAACGGTCTTTAAGTTGTGCAATATGCTCTTGAGCTCTGGTAACATGGCTTTCGGCTTGATGGATAGGCATTTCTACACATAAAACGCTAAGGCCAGTTTTGGCACATAATGTAGAAGTTACTGCAGAGTCAATTCCTCCAGAAACCCCAACTACAAAACCATTTACACCAGCATTTGTAGCATAATCTTTAAGCCAATTTACGATATGATTTACAACTTTTTCTGTTTTCATTTTAAATGAATTTATATTTAATACTATTTGTTCTTTTACAATAATTTTAAAGAACAAATAGTATAAGAATAGTACCTTTGCAAACAAAAATAAACCTTACGTTCAATTTATAAAAATTTATGTCGTTTAAGTTTTCTATGAAACCCATATTATTGTTTTTATTAGTTGTGATGATTGCTGTATCTTGTAAAAAAGATAAGGCTTTAGAACATGAAATAGCTAAGCTTAAAAGCGATGTGCAAATAGAACGTTTTGACAGGTTATTTGCTCAAGTTACCGCAAACAAACTGCCTGATATAAAAAGGGCGTATCCATTTATGTTTTCTGAAAAATATCCAGATTCATTTTGGTTAGCGAAGACAAAAGACACCTTACAAATTCAATTATTTAATGAAGTTGATAAAGTGTTTGCAAATATTGAAGACACTGAAATTGAAATAGAATCGTTATTCAACCATATAAAATATTATTTCCCAGAGTTTAGTCCGCCAAGAATAATTACCACCACAAATGATGTAGATCATAGAAATAGAATAATCGTTACAGATACTATTACAGTAATAGCTTTAGATTCTTATTTAGGGAGCACACACGAATTTTACGGAGGTATTGCAAACTTTTTAAAAGCGAACTTAAACAAAGCACAAATTGTAGTGGACCTCGCCAACGAATACGCAAAAAAATACACCTATCATCCAGAGCGTAAAACCTTGCTAGATGAAATGATTTATTTTGGGAAGCTATTATATTTTAAGGATGTTATGGTGCCTTTTAAAACGGAAGCAGAACGCATAGGTTATACTGAAGCCCAACTAAATTGGGCCATTACCAACGAAAGCTATATATGGCGTTTTTTAGTAAGCCGCGAATTGTTGTTTAGTACAGATTCAAAATTACCACGCAGATTTATAAACCCTGCTCCTTTTTCTAAGTTTTATTTAGAAGGTGTTGATGCAGATTCTCCCGGGCGATTGGGGCAATATATAGGTTGGCAAATAGTACGAGCTTATATGGAGCAGAATGACGCATCTTTAAAAGACATGCTAATAAAAAACACTGAAGATATTTTCAATAATTCAAAGTTTAAACCACGTAAATAATGGCAGCAGATACGATTACTTCTAAAATAGAGCTTAATATAGAATTGGATGACAACCGAGTGCCAGAAAAAATACATTGGACAGCTCAGGATGGTGGTATAACTAATGAAGAAGCCAAGGCGATGATGCTTGCAGTTTGGGATGCTAAAACACAAGAAACATTGCGTATAGACTTATGGACAAAAGATATGCCAGTGGATGAAATGAAAGTGTTTTTTCATCAAACCTTAGTAGCTATGAGTGATACCTTTTATAGAGCCACTCAAGACGATAAAATGAGTGCTACAATGAAAGATTTTTGTGATTATTTTGCTGAGAAACTTGAGTTGAAAAAGTAATGCATGAATCTCTTAAATGGGTATTAAAAATTCATTGATAATCCAACACCGTTTGCATTTGCAATAATCATAAATTCAGGTTTTAATTTTTGGTTTGCAGTTGAATTTAAAGACGCATTATAAAGTTCTACAGCTTGGTTAATCTTTTTATTAGCACGTGATGAAATTGGAATTCCAATAATTAATAGTCCAGCACCAATACCTGCTAAAGTCCAATTGGCGTCACCGCCACCTATTGAAGTGCTTATTGGCCATCCAATTAAACCTCCGCCAGCAAAACCTAAAATAGCTCCAAAACTACGGTTTGCTCTTCCTTTTTTAATTAACTCGAAAGCCTTAGTATTAGATTCTATAACAGATGCTAAATCACCAATAGACATAAGGGCATCATTTTGGGTGTATTTGTAACCTCCAAATACTTTTTCAATGTCAATTTTTTGTGCGTTACAAAATGTTAGAGTTGTTATAACAAGAGCGAGTGTTAACGTTATTCTTTTCATTTTTATTTAGAATTTGAGTTAGATTGTCTAATGTATTAAAAATTTGATTTTCTTTTTAGTTAATTGCATATTTCAAATACTCTCCTGTCTTACCTTCTAGCTTAAGATTACGTTGTATTATTCTAAAGAATCTTATCATTGCTTGTTGGTTTATTATAAGCACAACGTGTTCACTTAAGGTTAGTTACTTTGGCTAGAAACTAAATTAGTAAAAGAAAACCAACCAGAGGAAAATCTTTAGTATTTTCAAGGGAATCATTGGGCAAGCAGAACTTTTTAATCGTTATTAGGAAACCTTAAAATTCAAGGTCTTCATAAACAACTAAATCTGAAATTGTTTTTACATTTCCTGCGTATTCTTTTCCGCGTAATTTGCTCACTGTATGTGCTTTCAATTTGTCTTCTGGATAACTTTGTATCAAATCTTGGATTTGCTGTTTGTCTAAATCATCATCAATAGACATCAGCCATTGATCTTCTAGTTCTTCTGGTAAAATTAATGGCATTCTTGGGTCTTTAATTTTTGGGTTATTATGGATTTTGGTCATCATAGAATTCGCTTCTACTGTGACAATTGTAAAAGTATTCATTCTGCCATTCGTCTCTGGGTTAATCCACTCGCTCCACAATCCAGCTAAAGCGATAGGGTTTTCATCTTTGCGCTGAATGAAAAATGGATATATTTTTTTATTGAAATGATGATGCTCATAAAATCCATCGATATAGATTATACATCTGTGAGTTTTGGCAGCTTGTCTAAAAGAAGGTTTTTCAAAAATTGTTTCTCCTCGCGCATTAAGCGTACTATTCCAAAACTTTTTCTGTTGTTCTTCGTCTTTTACCCAAGGAGGCACAAGCCCCCAAGTTGCTACATAAGGGAATTCAGGTGATTCACCAGTGTATATGAGTAATTCAGGATGACTAAATCCAGAAGCATGATGTATTGGCAAATCTGTAAAAGGAATAAGTTTTTCCAAAATCTCCTCAACTGCAGCTAAGTCGCCTCTTCTTTTGGCTCTCTTAAGTTGAGCTTCATAACTTGCTTTAATATCGTAGCACATGTTTAAATAATGTTACCTGACTTATTTGTTTAATATTAATTGCTTTGTTTGTTATATTTTTTTCTGAATCGCAAATCATCTAGTTGTCAGACCAAACAGCAAGTTCGTTTCCTGCTGGGTCAATGAAATGAAATCTCCGGCCTCCCGGAAAAGAAAAAATATCTTTTGAAATTTTACCGCCTGATTCGTTGATTTTATTTTTTATCAAGTCAAGATTTTTATGATACAAAACAACTAATGCACCGTTTACAATTTCATTTTCCGTTTTTTCAAATCCGCCTTGAAGTCCACTTTCTGAAAAAGCGATATATGTTGCCCCATAATCAGTAAAAACCCAATCAAAAGATGTGGTGTAAAATTTTTTTATTTTTTCAAGATTTTTAGCTTTGAATTCAACGTAATTGATGTGATTGTCTATTATATCCATTTCTATTAATTTAATTTTTTCAAATTGACGATAACTAAAAGGTGTATATCAATAAATACATTGAATAACTAGGGAGGGTTGCCCGTTAGCATTATGGTTTAATATCTCGCATATCTTTCTTCAAATGATCCAGATATAAAATACCATTTAGGTGGTCTATTTCGTGTTGAAAAACAACGGATGTAAAACTATTTACAATTTCAGATTTATGTTCGGCATTCATAGTGTCATATTCAATGGTGATAGCAAAAGATCGACTACTAAGTGTTTCTGTTCTATCTGGAATAGACAAACAGCCTTCTTTCATTGTTTGTTTGTTTTCAGAATAAGACACAATTTTCGGGTTTAAGTACACTTCAAAAGGAAAGTTTTCTTTATCAAAGCGTTGCACCCAAATAATATTTTTTAAAACACCAACTTGAGGTGCCGCAATACCAACACCCATAGACATACTATCTCTTACTGTAGCATAAAGGCGTTTTATAAAATTTTGTAAAATGGGATCTTTTGGGTTTGGTTTTATGTAGCTGCTTTTTGCTCTTAACAGTAAAGAATCTTTTTTGTTATTAATTTTATAGACCCGCATAGGTTTTAAACTATCAGCATTCATAATTAATGTTACTTCTTCCGCAGAAAAAGATTTTTTTATAACATTTTTAGTGCTAGAACACCCAACAATTAAGCTCAGAATAAAAATAAAGAAGACGTGATTTTTCATCAGAGTGAAATAATTAAAAGCCGATTATCGGCTACCATTCGTTTATTCGGTTGGAATCTAATTTAATAAAAATAAAAATTAGAATAGTAAATGCCCAAAGGCCAGAGCCACCATAACTAAACATAGGTAGCGGAATACCAATAGTTGGAATTAATCCCATAACCATACCTATATTAATGAAAAAATGGATGAAAATAATAGAGGCAACGCCATAACCATAAACTCTACTAAATTGTGATTTTTGTAGTTCAGCTAAATGCAGGATACGTATTAATAGCAACACGAAAATAATCACAACAAAGGCGCTGCCTAAAAACCCCCATTCTTCGCCAACGGTACTAAAAATATAATCAGTGTGTTGTTCTGGGACAAATTTCCCTGTTGTTCTGGTGCCTTCCATAAAACCTTTACCCGTAAAACCGCCAGAGCTAATGGCTTTTTCAGATTCATTTAAGTTATAAGCAAAAGTGCGTTTCATTTGCTCAAGTTTTTGTGGGTCTTTTTCTAAACGCAACCAAAGGCTAATTCTATCTTGCTGATGCGATTTTAATATACTCTGATAAAAGAATTTTACTCCAAACGAAAGCGCAATAGCTATTAGAAGAAAAAAGAAGGATTGAAATATTTTTAGTTTTTTTTTGCTTAAAAAATGAAAACCAATTAGAAACAATAAAGCAAGAATAGACGTTTTGGTGGCTCCAAATTTTAATGAGAGTACAGATAATATAATAAAAGAAACACCAATCGTTAAATAATATTTTGGTAATCCTTCACGATACAAAACGAAGAAGAAAGCACCGTAAACAATAGTGCTGCCCGTATCATTTTGAAGCAAAACCAAAATGGCTGGAATGATGATGATAGCGAAGGTTCGTATTTGGTCTTTAAACGAATTGATGTTTGTGTTTAAATCACTAATATATTTAGCAACTGCTAGTGCTGTAGCTATTTTGGCAAATTCACTGGGTTGTAAAGTCATCCCTCCAATATCATACCATGAAGTAGCACCGTTTACGGTTTTCCCGAAAAGGAAAAGGCCAACCAATGACAACATGGAAACTATGTAAATAACACCTGAAAATCGTTCGTAAAATTTAGCATCTATGCTTAGTAAGAGGATAATTAAAATGAACGTTAAAAAAATAAATGTAAGTTGTTTACCGAAAGGTTGCGAGAGATCAAAATAATTTATGGTGGCTCCTGCATGTGATGCCGATAATATATTTAACCAGCCAAACCCAACTAATAGAAAGAAAAGAATAATAGTAATCCAATCGAATTTAAAATGTCTGTTAGTATTCCTAACCATCATTTATTAGGTTTATTAATTGTGTTTAAGAGTTTTTTAAGTCTACGGTATTCCTTTTCTTCAACTATTTGTAACGACGTCTGGCCATTTATTTTAAAAGGTTCACCAGAATAGGGTTTAGCATATTCTTCTTCTAAACTATGTTTTAAAAGCCATTCTTCTAAATCTGTTCGTGTGATAGAGCCTTTAATATACTTTTCAATCATTAAACTGGCCACTTTACCTGCAAAACGACTTCCCCAATATCCGTTTTCAACAAAAACAGCTATAGCTATTTTAGGATTGTCTTTTGGGGCGAATGCTACAAAAATGGAATGGTCAGTCAATTGGGTTTTTTCACCATCAATCTTTATGAAATTTTCCGCAGTTCCTGTTTTACCGCATATCTCAATATCTTTTACCCGTAATGATGCCGCAGTACCTTTGTTGAAAACATCAAACATACCCTGTACTATAGGTTCAAAATGCTGTTTATCAATAGTTGTATGTTTGGGGGTTGTATAATTTTCGTCAATGGTTTTACCCTCAATAGCTTTTATAATGTGAGGTGTGTAAAAATAGCCTCTATTCCCTATGGCTGCCACCATATTTGCTAATTGAATTGGCGTGGCTTCCACTTCACCCTGCCCAATAGCGTTGGAGATGTTATAGGTTGAAGCCCATCTATTTTTGCCATACCATTTGTCGTAAAAATCACCATCTGGAATACGACCTTTGTTGCCAATTTTTAAATCGTAACCTAAATAATTACCTAAACCAAAACTTTTTACATGATTGCTCCAAACATCCATTCCGTCATGGGCATTCTCATATTTTTCAATTATACGTCTGTAAACATTAGCAAAATAAGCATTACATGATTGTGCAATACCATCTGTCATACTTAGGGGTGTCCTATGGTGATGACAACCTGTAAGCTTTCTGCTACCTAAATAATACCCCATTCTGCACCCAAACTTTTCATCGGTTGTTACAACATTTTCTTGTAATCCAATTAGGGCATTTAATACTTTAAAAGGTGAGCCAGGGGGATATTGAGCTTTTAAACTTCTGTCAAATAAGGGCTTTGCAATGGTGTCATAATAAAGTTTTGTGAAATTTTTAGAGCGTTCTCTTCCTACTAATAAATTTGGGTTATAAGATGGCGCAGATACCATAGCTAGAATTTCGCCAGAACTAGGCTCAATAGCAATAATTCCCCCGCGTTTGTTCTGCATGAGTAATTCACCATAAGCTTGAAGTTCTGCATCAATAGTTATGGTAATATCTTTTCCTTGTTCAGGAATAGTATCAAATTTTCCATCCTTATATGGGCCAATATTTCTATTAAATCTGTCTTTTTGAATAAACTTAATGCCTTTAATGCCTCGGAGTGTGTTTTCGTAAGAAACCTCAACGCCTTGTTTGCCTTTTAAATCTCCCATTTTATAGTAGGGGTCTCTTTTTATGTCGTCATTATTAACCTCGCCAATATCTCCTAATACATTAGCGCCAATAGTGGTTTCGTAATCTCTCAAAGAACGTTTTTGAATATAAAACCCATCAAATTTTCGCATTTTCTCTTGCAAAACGGCATAATCTTCTTTGGATAGATGCGATACAAATACCGAGGGTAATCTTGGAGAATAGCGTTTTGCTTTGTTGTATTTTTTTATGAATTGTTCTTTGTCAATTTTTAATAAAGAACAAAACTCTAAGGTATCTAGAGGTTCAACTTCACGTGGAATAACCATCACATCATAAGATGGTTGATTAGCTACAAGTAAATTACCATTTCTGTCGTAAACAAAACCACGTTTGGGATAGTCGTAAACTTTTCTAATAGCATTATCTTCAAACAAACTATAATTATTCGCATCGTATATCTGCAAGTAGAAGAGTCTTGAAAGAAACAAAATGCCTACTGCAATTATAGAAATGAAAAGTAAAAATTGTCTCATTTGGATTTTCTAGTAAAAATTATAGTTACTGCAATACTTATTATAATAGTGAATATACTTGAGAATAACGTTTTTTGGAAGATGAAAATTATTTTAGAAATGCTAAATATTTCTAAAGAAAATAAAACAAAGTGATGTAATACTGTAAGTAGTGTAAAATAAGTGAGTTTTGAGCCAAAATCTACAGTATTGAATTTTATAGATTGATGCTCATATATCATTCCAAAAGAAGATTTTAAAATTACAGGTCTTATGTAGGCTATAAATACAGAAGCTCCCGCATGAATGCCTCCAGTGTCTGAAAACATGTCTATGGTTATGCCCAAAAGAAAACTTAGCATGATAAGCACAACACGATTGTTTTTTACAGGAAATAAGGCAATAAAAAGAATGTATATGTAAGGATTTATATAGCCTAAAAAGTTAATATGGTTCAATATTAGTACCTGTACGAATACTAAAGCAATAAATCGGATGGTATGTATTGAAAAGATACTATTCATTTAATTATTGCTTAGTAAATTTTTAATTTCTTCTTTATTTACATTTTCAATAATGTAAACATGTTCAACACTTGTCATGTCATTAAACAGCTTTAAATTAATTTCATAATAATTCTCAGCTTGGTCGAGTTTAAATTCTGTAACAACACCAATTGGTATGCCTTTTGGAAAAATAGAAGATTGCCCTGATGTAATAATAGTGTCTCCAATTTTAACAGGAGCAATTTTAGGGATGTCTGTAAGTTGTGTGAATTCAGAAGAATCTCCATCCCAAATTAATGATCCTAGATGATTTGTATTTTTTAATAGTGCACTTATACTACTTGTGGTATTTAAAATGGATATGACTGTGGAATAATTATTACTTGTTTTATCAATAATGCCAATAATACCCTTTGATGAAATAACACCAAAATCTTGTTTTATGCTGTCGGTTTTACCTTTATTAAGCGTTAAAACATTATTGCTTAATGAGTAGCTGTTTTTTATAATGTTTGAAGTATAAAAGCGATATGATTTTCCAAACATGAGACTGTCAACAAAAATAGAATCTGCATTAATTCCATTATTGAGTAAAAGTGATCGTAATTGTTTATTTTCTTCTGAAAGCAGCTGGTTTTGAGACTTTAAATTGAAATAACTACTAACGTTATTTATAGAATTGTAAACGCCACCAGTTAAAAAATTAGCCGAATTAATAAACTTACTTTTATGGTAAGAGTGCGATTGGATGGTGAATAAAAGAGAAAAACCAAACAGCAACAAGAACAACAAAAAGTTTTTGTTTCTTATTATAAAATTAATAATCTGTTGCATGGGTTATACCAATTGAATTTTAAAATGATGTATAAATAAATTGAATTATTCTTTGATTAGTCAAGGCTGAAAATTTAAGCATAGTATTTGCTACGGTTACATTTTTAAACGAAGAATAAGCAAAAAAGAAACAATTTATATGCATTATTTTGATGTTTAATTGGTATTCTCTCTATTTTATCAATACACTTTTGTATTTAGGTAAATTTTTAAGTGTAATACCTGTGCCTCTCACTACCGCTCGTAATGGGTCTTCGGCAATATAAACGGGTAAATCTGTTTTTTGAGATAAACGTTTGTCTAAACCACGTAACATAGAACCACCACCTGCTAAATAAATACCTGTGTTGTATATATCAGCTGCTAATTCTGGAGGTGTTTGAGATAAGGTTTCCATAACGGCATCTTCAATACGAAGGATGGACTTATCTAACGCTTTTGCAATTTCTCTGTATGAAATTTGAACCTGCTTAGGTTTTCCTGTGAGTAAATCACGCCCTTGAACACTCATGTCTTCAGGAGGTAATTCTAAATCTTCAGTAGCAGCACCAATTTGTATTTTTATTTTTTCAGCAGTACGTTCTCCAACATAAAGATTGTGTTGCGTACGCATGTAATACACAATATCGTTAGTAAAAACATCACCTGCAATTTTAACCGATTTGTCGCAAACAATGCCGCCTAAAGCAATCACAGCAATTTCGGTAGTACCTCCACCAATATCTACTACCATGTTTCCTTTTGGTTGCATAATATCAACACCAATACCAATAGCCGCAGCCATAGGTTCATGTATTAAATACACCTCTTTACCATTTACACGTTCTGCACTTTCTTTTACAGCTCGCATTTCAACTTCTGTAATCCCTGAAGGAATACAAATAACCATACGTAATGCTGGTGTAAAGAATTTCTTTTTTAAAGCAGGTATATTTTTAATAAACATACTTATCATTTGCTCTGAGGCATCAAAATCTGCAATAACACCATCTTTGAGAGGACGAATGGTTTTAATATTCTCATGGGTTTTTCCTTGCATTAAACTAGCCTCTTGACCAACGGCAATAATTTTACCAGAAATCCTGTCGCGAGCTACTATAGAAGGTGCATCAACAACAACTTTATCGTTGTGAATAATAAGCGTATTTGCAGTACCTAAATCTATTGCAATTTCTTCTGTTAAGAAATCAAAAAATCCCATGTGTTATTAAAATTTTTAAGTGGTTTAAAATGAATCCCGTAAATGTAATAAAAGTTACTAAATATATGACTTTTAAGAGGTTCAAATTCTTGTTAAAATATAGTATATGATCCTTATACGTTATTCATCGAATTTTAGACTATTAAAAAGAGATGAATTTTTGGGCGTTACCACAAGGGTCGGGCTTTACGCTTCAAGTCCTCGCACCTCCTACGTCGGGCTGTGGGCTTTCCACTGCAATCCCTAACGCACTTATTTGCTATCTTACATTTTTTAAATTGAAAGTTATTTTGTTTTTGGAAAGGATCGTTTAACGTCTCGGCTATAGTTAGTAAGGGAATTAAAAGTACTGAACTTTCGATTAAGCACTTAGCCAAAGCTTTTTATTTTGTTTTATCTTTTCGTTTTAAAGCCAAATCAAAAAGATTTGGCGGACTTCATAAATATATGCAAACTTTGGTTTAAGCACCAAAACCCGTATTAATCATAGCCATTGTTGGGCTTTCCTGCCTACTTTTTCTTAAACGCAAAACATTTGAACTCATCTTCGTCCTTTTGGTCATGCCGTGTCATATTACATAGTATTTCCTCTTTCGGATTATCATTATTTAAACAAATCAGACACAGAGAAGGTTTTTTAATCAATTCGGAGTTTATCTCATATCCGTCATCATCAAAGAATCCTTTTATTTGTGTTTTATTCATTTCCGATATATTCTTGAGTCCCGGCGTGCTCTCTCTCTTTTTTAGAGCTAAATCAATTTCAAAATCCTCATTCGGATGACTTTCTCCTGTTATGCAGGTAAAACAACTATTTCCTAAAGAGGCAGAACCCACAACCCAAATATCATTCCCACAGGAACACCTTACTCCATTTTGATAAGCCTCTATTGCCGAATCTAATCTTTTTCGCAAATCCATCTCATTTTCAAAGGGATTATTTATGAGATGTTTTTCCACATACTTATTTATTGAAATCGATATAAACCCCATTTTACTTATCTGTTTAGTGCAAATTTAGAACGTGCTTTCCCATCATTCTTTATTTTTCTAATCTTACAATAGTTTATTAATTCATCAATATCCACTACAAAATCATTCACTATAAATCCCTTTGCAATTAATCCTTTTTTTGTCTTTTGGTATGCTTTATGCCACTCTTTCCAAGTATCATGCATACTATCCCTGTCATCTATCGATTCTAAAAAACGATTCCAATCTTCTTCCTTGTAAAATGTTAAGTTTACTCCTTCCATATTTTTACGTTTTTTTACATTCTGACTAAGGCCAAATTTCACTAGTGATTATCAGTTAGTTACAATTCTGAGTTCTTCGGAATTTAAACCAAATTTAGCAATATTTTTTTTAATTCTATTTACCATTCTTAGTTTTCGTTTCTGATCTAAGAATAAGTATTGAGTTGATGGAGAATAGGATACTTTTTTAGTAATCATAGTCCAAATAATAACAGCGAGTTTTCTAGCCATAGCACTTACAGCTGATTGCCTTCCTTTTCTATAAGCTACACTTTTAAAAAAGTCTGACAGATGTGTGTCTTTTAAATTTCCAATAGCATTTTCTGCCTGCCTTAGTGCAATTTTCAATCTGTTACTTCCTTTGGGTATTCTGTTGCTTAATATTTTCCCACCTTATATTTTATTGTTGGGAGCGAGCCTTAACCAAGAAGCAAATTGTTTGGATGTTTTAAACCTGAGTTCGATATAAAAATCTCCATTTTAAGGGTGAAAATCAACAAAATAATTGGGTTGTCACCTTGAGCGCAGTCGAAAGGTCATTAAAATCGACAAATTCTTTGGGTTTCGACTGCGCTCAACCTGACATTAAAACATAAGTAATAGATTTTCATTAGATTATGTTTGTTCTTACGTCGAGCTCAGGTTTTAAACTTTTTAAATCCATTAGGACCAATTTCACTCATAATGCTCAAAATAGTTGCATGGCTCATTCCTTCAATGGCAAATAAATCGACACCATTAAAATATTTAAAAGCTATTTGATTTAGCTTTTTTTTTAGTGTTTTTTCTCAGTTCTTCTTTGATGAGCCTGTCAATTTGTTTGTCGCAAGCAATTATTTTCTTTTGATAAAATTTATAAGTCTCAAATTCTTGTTTTAAACCAAATAAGAAATCTTCTCTATTATTACCATGTAAGGCTTTTGCAATCTTTTACATCTGTCTTTTTTTTCTTTTTTTCATCTTATAAAGTTTAAGAGATTAATAAAAATAACCCTAAGAAAATGTAACTTTTGAACTTAAACAATATTCTGAACGGGATCAATCAAAAAGTGTCACCACTGAAATTACCAACAAGCCTCTGAATTACGAATTCAGGGGCTTTTTACATTTTAACCAGAATGAAGCACGGGCTATAACGCACCATTTATGCAATCGGCCTTACAAAGAGTCGGTTCAAAGTTCGTGACTTTTCGTTAGCTGTAGAAATTAATCTCGGTTTTCCGTGATGTGGGGAATGAAGCACAATGTGCCTCACGGAGATGAAATCGTTTTAATGTTTAAAATGGCGTGTACCAGTCATGACCATAGCAACTCCATTTTCATTGCAATAATCAATACTTAATTGATCTTTTATAGAGCCACCAGGTTGAATTACCGCATTAATCCCTGCATTGTTAGCAATTTCTACACAATCTGGAAACGGAAAAAATGCATCACTTGCCATAACGGCGCCGTTTAAATCAAATTTAAAAGAACCTGCTTTATGTATAGCTTGTTCCAAAGCATCAACACGACTGGTTTGTCCCGTTCCGCTAGCACATAATTGCTTGTTTTTTGCTAGTACAATTGTATTCGATTTTGTGTGCTTACAAATTTTAGAAGCAAAAATTAAATCGTCAATTTGAGATGGAGAAGGCACTGTGTTTGTCACATGCTTTAAATCCTCTACTTTATCTGTAATATTATTTCTGTCTTGAACTAAAACACCGTTTAAACAACTTCTTACGCTTGTTTTTGGCATATCAACTTCATGAATAACTAGTAAAATTCTATTCTTTTTACCTTTAAGTATTTCTAACGCTTCTGCAGAAAAAGAAGGGGCGATAACTACTTCACAGAATAATTTATGAATCTCGTCTGCAGTAGCTTTATCAATTTTTTCATTACTTATTAAAACACCACCAAAAGCCGAAACAGGATCGCCAGCTAAAGCATCCACATAGGCTTTATGCAAAGTGTCACGTTGTGCTAAACCACAAGCGTTATTGTGTTTTAATATAGCAAATGTTGGTGCGTCATTTTTAAATTCTAGCATTAAGTTTACAGCAGCATCAACATCTAAAAGGTTATTGTAGCTTAATTCTTTACCGTGAAGTTTTGTGAATAATTCATCAAAATCCCCAAAGAAGAATCCTTTTTGGTGTGGGTTTTCGCCGTAGCGTAAAACTTTGCCATTAGTTTCGCTAATTTTTAAAACGGCTTCATCATGATTTTTGTTGAAATAGTTAAAAATAGCAGTGTCATAATGTGAAGACACATTAAATGCTTTGCCTGCAAAACGTTTTCTGTCTTCTTCTGAAATGGTGCCACTGTTTGCTGAAATTAATTCTAAAAACTCAGCATAGTCATCAACTGAAGATACACAAATTACATCAGCATAATTTTTAGCGGCAGCGCGAATTAATGAAATACCACCAATATCAATTTTTTCAATAATATCTTGATTACTAGCTCCAGAAGCTACTGTTTTTTCAAACGGATATAAATCAACAATAACCACATCAATTTGTGGGATTCCATATTCAGCTAATTCAGCTACATCGCCATCATGATTTTGTCTGTTTAAAATACCACCAAAAACTTTTGGGTGTAATGTTTTTACACGCCCACCTAGAATTGAAGGATAAGAGGTTACATCTTCAACAGGAACAACGTTAATACCTAAATCGTTAATAAATTTTTCAGTGCCTCCAGTAGAATAAATAGTGACACCTTGTTTGTTTAATTCTTTTACAATAGGCTCTAAACCGTTTTTACTAAATACAGAGATTAATGCAGATTTAATGGTTTTTTCGTTGCTCATTTTGTTGTGCTCTTTAAAGAAATGTAAATAGGTTTTGCTTAGGCGTTTAAATAATTGCAAAAATAGTTATTTCCTTTAAAAAATAAGCTTCGGAATTCTCAAAAAAGGATATGTTTTTTTAACTAAAGTAATGAGTTGTTAACAAAATGATGTTTCCAGACCTGTCAGGTTTTTAAAACCTGACAGGTCTTTATTTTACTCTAAAGTCTAAAGTATTTTAGAAATTTGAGCACAAACAAACTCTAAAAAACGTTCATCAGCTTCAGTGAACGGGTCAGGCATGTTCGAGTCAATATCAATCTGACCAATATTTTCGCCATTAACAAAAAGTGGAACTACAATTTCAGCTTTTACAGTAATACTACAAGCAATATAATTATCTTGGGCAGACACATCTGGCACTACAAAGTTTTCATTACTTACCGCCACTTGTCCGCAAATACCTTTTCCAAAAGGAATTACCGTATGGTCGGTAGGTTCGCCAACATACGGGCCTAAAAGCAATTCTTCTTTATCACCATTTTTAAAATAAAAACCAACCCAATTATAGTATTCAATATGTGTTTCAAGTAATTTACAAATACTTAATAGACGTTCGTTAGCAGTTTTATTGGTGTTAAAAACAATCGTTTCTACTTGTGGTTTCAATGTTTCAAAAGGCATAAATAAAAAAGTTTTGGTAAAAGTATCTAAAAAGGTGTAATTTCGATACCCAGTTTTATATATTTTTTATTGAAATCACTTTTTATAAAATACAAGTCGGTCATAAAATTCATCCTTACGTTTTTGTTGGTGTATGTAGTGTTATCTGTGGTTTACAAATTGTATTTACAATATTCTAATGGCTCAAAGTTTTACCCAGATTATATAACTAATTTGGTTTCTATGCAAAGTGAAACCTTACTGAATTCGTTAGGTTATCAAACACAAGTGTTGCCACATCCAGATGAACCATCCATGAAATTGATTCTAAATGGTGAATATCTAGGACGAGTCATTGAAGGCTGTAACTCTGTTAGTGTAATTATTTTATTTCTGTCGTTTATAGTTGCCTTTTCAGGAAAATTAAAAACTACTTTTTTCTATATCCTTTCAGGAAGTGTTTTGATTTACACTGTAAACCTGTTGCGAATTGTTGTTTTAACCGTGGGATTGTATCATTACCCAGAATATGCTGATATTTTGCATAACGTTATTTTCCCGGGTATTATATACGGAATGGTATTTTTACTGTGGATTTTTTGGGTAAATAGGTTTTCAAAATTGAACAAGAATAATGCATAAGGCTACAAAATACATATTGCTCTCCATATTAGTGTTAATGCTGATTTTGATTCGTTTTTATGAAGACGTTTTGTTTTATGACCCATATTTAGAGTTCTTTCAAAATGATTATTTATATATGGATAGCCCAAGACGTGAAGTGGCAAAATTACTTGGTTTTACAACGTTACGCTATGTTTTAAATACGCTTATTTCCTTAGCTATTTTATTTATGATTTTTAAAGATAAAAGCATTATTAAATTTTCGGTATTAATTTATGTCATTGCTTTTGTTGTTCTAATGGTTTTCTATTCATATTTTGTAGTTAACCCTAATCAAGAAGACTATTATATGTTTTTTAATATCCGCCGTTTTTTAATTCAGCCTATATTTTTAATTCTTCTATTACCAGCATTTTACTATCATAAGCTTAAAAATTGAATGTTTCATAATGTTTTTTCTAAGCATTGAAGTTGGAACAGTAACCGATTTTGATGGGCACAAACATTAAAAAACAAGGTGTTAAGGTGAAGTTGAAAAGCTTGGGTTTTTTGTTTATACTTTATTTTGTTTATGAAATCGTAAATTCGTTTAGCATCAATAATTAAATATTAAAACATTGTCATATTCGTTTAAGTCGCCAACTATTAGGTAGGAGTGTATAAGGAAACAGAAAATAAAAACAACTTTATATGAAAAGTATTTTAACCAACTACCGAATCTGACTTAAGGACTGGAAATCGAAAGAAATCATAATTCGAAATGACATAGCTATTCACCGACATTCAGGCGTATTAGTTTTATTGCCAAAAAAAACTGATACTATAGAGATTGATATAAGTCTCAAATATTTGGACATTTTAAGGAAAAATGACAATGGGGAGTGGGAGGTTTACATACATTCGAATATGCCTGACAAATAAAAAAAGCGAAGTTTAAAAGCTTTGGTTTTTTATGTTTACTCTTTATTTGCACGAAAAATTTTTAGTATATGACAAAAATTAATCTTGGGAAATAAACTACTTGCAATTTTCAGGATAACAAAGACCTCACAGGTTTTTAAAACCTGTGAGGTCTACGTAGTAAAAAGCAGTAATATGTTGTATATGTGCGGTTTATAGTGCTATTCTAAATTTTTGTCATGTACTTAAAAGTATAACTAAAAACAACTTTTCGCCCTAGACTTTCCGTGGTGGTTGCTTCAAAGTATAATAGCGCTTTTGACAAAATGAATTTTAATAAGTTTAAAAATCAAAATAAAAAAAACGCTTCCAATAATTTGAAAGCGTTTTTAATATACTTTGAGTATAAAGAGGCTACATCATTCCTGGCATACCACCACCCATTGGAGGATGACCGTGTCCAGCATCAGCTTCTTTAATATCGATTAAAGCACACTCTGTAGTTAGAATCATTCCTGCAACAGATGCTGCATTCTCTAAAGCAATACGAGTTACTTTCTTAGGATCAATTATACCAGCTTTCAGCATATCTACATATTGTTCAGATTTAGCATCATATCCAAAATCCTTTTTACCTTCTAAAACTTTATTGATAACTACTGAACCTTCTCCACCAGCATTCTCAACAATAGTACGCAACGGAGATTCAATAGCTTTGTTTACAATTTGTACACCTGTGGTTTCGTCTAAATTTTCTGTAGTAATTTTTGCTAAAACGGCTTTAGCTCTTACAAGTGCTACGCCACCACCAGCAACAATACCTTCTTCAACTGCAGCTCTTGTAGCATGTAAAGCATCATCAACACGGTCTTTTTTCTCTTTCATCTCTACTTCACTAGCAGCACCAACGTAAAGAACAGCAACACCTCCAGCTAATTTAGCTAAACGCTCTTGGAGTTTTTCTTTATCGTAATCTGAAGTTGTTGTTTCAATTTGCGCTTTTATCTGATTAACTCTAGCTTTAATGTCTTTAGCGTCTCCAGCACCGTTTACAATTGTTGTATTGTCTTTATCAACAGTTACCGTTTCAGCAGTACCTAACATGCTTAAATCTGCATTTTCTAAAGTAAAACCTCTTTCTTCAGAAATAACAGTTCCACCAGTCAAGATAGCAATATCTTCAAGCATGGCTTTACGTCTATCGCCAAATCCTGGTGCTTTAACGGCAGCAATTTTTAATCCGCCACGTAATTTATTAACTACTAAAGTAGCTAATGCTTGACCATCAACATCTTCAGCGATGATTAGTAATGGACGGCTAGATTGTGCTACTGGCTCTAATATTGGAAGAATTTCTTGTAAGTTAGAAATCTTTTTATCGAATAATAAAATGTAAGGATTTTCTAAATCAGCAATCATTTTATCTGCATCAGTTACAAAGTAAGGCGATAAATACCCTCTGTCGAACTGCATTCCTTCAACCACGTCAACATAAGTTTCCATGCCTTTAGCTTCTTCAACAGTAATAACACCTTCTTTTCCAACTTTACCAAAAGCGGTAGCAATTAAGTCGCCAATAGTATCATCATTATTTGCAGAAATTGCAGCAACTTGTTTTATCATTTCAGAAGAATTACCAACTTTTTGAGCTTGCTTTTCAAGGTCTTTCACAATGGCTTCGACTGCTTTATCAATACCACGTTTTAAATCCATTGGATTTGCACCAGAAGCTACATTTTTTAAACCTTCTTTAACGATTGCTTGAGCTAAAACGGTTGCAGTAGTTGTACCATCACCAGCTAAATCATTAGTTTTAGAAGCTACTTCTTTTACCATTTGCGCTCCCATATTCTCGTGTTCGTCAGCTAATTCAATTTCTTTGGCAACAGTCACACCATCTTTAGTTACTTGTGGTGCGCCAAAGCTTTTACTGATAATTACGTTACGTCCTTTAGGACCCAATGTTACTTTTACTGCGTTTGCTAATGCATCTACACCACGTTTTAAACCGTCGCGCGCATCAATATCAAATTTTATGTCTTTTGCCATAATATGTTTTGTTTTTCATTCCCTTGAAGAAGGGAATTTTTTATTTATATTTTAGTTTTACTTGATGAGATTTCCGCCTTCGCGGAAATAAAAAAAGTAATTATTAAATAATTGCCAGTATATCACTTTCACGCATAATTAAATAATCGTTGCCTTCAAGTTTTAACTCTGTTCCAGCGTATTTACCATATAAGACAGTGTTGCCAACTTTAACCGTGATAGGGTCATCTTTTGTGCCTGGACCAGCAGCTACAACAGTTCCTTTTTGTGGCTTTTCTTTAGCATTGTCTGGAATAATAATCCCTGATGCTGTTTTTGTTTCAGCTGCAGCAGGTTCTATAAGAACTCTATCTGCTAATGGTTTAATGTTTAATGCCATTGTTTGTATGTTTTGATTTTAAAATTTAAATTAACATTTAAGCATTGTGCTAAAAATGTGCCAATACTTATTAACTGACAAACTTACAGACCTGGCTACCGGACAGGCAGGAACAAAAAATGCCAACTTTTAAAGTTGGCATTTTTTGTTTGTTTTATGTCAATTATTCACCCGCTGTAGCATCAGGTGTAGCTGGTGTTGTTTCATTGTTGTCTGCAGGAGGAAGTACAGGTAAAGGCTGTGTAGTTTGAGCATCAGGATCTAATGCTTTAGATTCTGCGCTAGCAGGACCTCTATCAATCGCAATATTAGATGCTAAAATTAATGCTAATAATATTGTTGCAAGTGTCCATGTGCTTTTATCTAAAAAGTCTGTTGTCTTTTTTACACCACCTAATTGTTGTGTTCCACCACCACCAAAAGATGATGATAATCCACCACCTTTAGGGTTTTGTACCATAATTACTACTACTAATAAAAATGCTACAACTACTATAAGGATTAAAAATATTGTAAACGTACTCATTATTCTTTATTATTTTGTTCTTGTAATTGCTCTACAGCTTTAATTTGGTTTGCAAAGAAACTACTTTTTTCTGGATATTTCAAACTTAAAACTTTATAAGATTGAATAGCGCTTTTGTAGTTTTTCTGTTCTACGTAAATACGTGCTAAAGTCTCTGTCATTAAAGCTTCAGGTTGTATCATTTGTGCCTTAGCTAAATTTACTTTTGGCGTATGGGTTTTGCTAGGTTTGATTTTAGGATTCTCAGAAATAAATTTATCAATAAGTTTAAATTTTTTCTCTTTATCTATAGTTTCTGGCGATTTAATTTCAACTGGAGTTTCTTCTTTCTTGGTAATTCTTTCAATAGGGTTAAAACGCGTTAATTTCAACCATTGGTTAAAAGAATGTTTTTCTTTTTTATCAAATTGAAGAGGTTTGCCCAATTTCAATATATCCTCAGCTGTAATGTCTTGAGTTTTGTTTTTTTGTGTTACTTTCTCGATAGCTTCAGATTCATCTAATACAAAACTTGAAATCTTTTTAGGACGCGCTTTTTTAGGTTGAAACAAAGCTGGGTCCAAAACGCCATCTGTGTCTTTTATTTGTTGCTTTAAAGCATCATCAATGGTAACACTTTTCTTTACTGAAACATCTTCAATGTTAACATTGATGCCTTTTAAATTTTCAGTATTTTTTTTGATGAACTGTGAAATTTCATTTTGAATAAAAGCTTCAGAAGTAATAAAATCAAATAAAATACTTCTATCTGTTGTATAAGCGGCAGTAGTTTTAAGTTCTTGATTGTAGGTAATGCTACTTTGGTCTTTTAGCCCTTTTAAATATATGGCGCGTGCTGGCTGAAAATATGGAAATTCATCAATAATAGATTTTACGCCCTCTGTTTGCTCATGTGATATGGCTTGAGGGTTTTGTAATATGGATGTAAAATCTGTTTGATTCATTGGATAAGCCAAATTTAATGATTTTTCTCGCGCAAACCTACCAGCTGGCAGGGGTGCTAAGAAGCAAAGTTAAAAAAAGCACAAAATAATTTGATTTTAAACGAAAATAACTGTGACTGAGACAGAAAATCGTAACTTAAAACTACCATTTTGCTAACGTAGCATTAAAAATATCTTGTGTTAAGCGCTCAAAAATCTCTTCATGAGCTGCTGTTTTTTGCGACCCTACAAGTTGTTCGCTTCCTGGGTAGTCATAAAAAAAAGAAAAGGTTTGTTCTAAATCATCTTCCTCTTTTTTTCTGTTAAAAAAACGAAGCCGAACACTAATGGTCAATCTATTTTGTGCTGCTGTATTTTCAGATGTTGCTGTAGTTGGAGAAATCCTATAATCGGTTATTTCACCTTCATAAATTAAATCACCTTTTGAAGGCACCAAAGTCAAATTGGTTTGATTTTGAATTAAGTCCTCAAGGGCTATTTTGAAATCTCGTTCTAAACCGGGTTCTATTAATAAAGACGTATTTTCAAAACGATTTACTTGATAGGTTTCAGTGCCTGCGGGTACTGAAGCTCCTGTGAAAGAATAGGCTCCACAAGCAACAAGAGTTGTTGTTAAAAATAATATGAGAATGTATTTTGAATATTTCATTTGTTAAAGTAGATTCCTGTCTTTGCTGGAATGACAAAATTTTAATTTAAACGATTTATTTTTTGTTATGTTGTGTTTTACTGAGAACTGATGACTGAAAACTTTTTTAAAGATCGTATTGTTTAATCTTCCTGTATAATGTGCGTTCGCTAATCCCTAATTCTGAAGCTGCTAATTTACGTTTTCCGTTGTGACGTTCAAGTGATTTTTTAATTAATTCTAATTCTTTGTCATGCAGAGATAATGTTTCCTCTTCTTCAATTTCTTCTGCAAAGTAATACTTGTCTTGAACTGGTGTTGCTTCTTCTTCAATAGTTTTATGTTCAGGAATGGCTAAAATTTCATTGTCTTCTGTCGTTTCTTCATCATCACTTCCGTAAATTTTTTCAATCAGACTTTCATTATTTTTTTCAACATCTTTTGTATTGCCATTCTTCATTAATTCCAAGGTCAACTTTTTTAAGTCATTTAAGTCGCCTTTCATGTCAAAAAGGACTTTATATAGAATTTCACGTTCGCTACTAAAATCGCTTTCAGATTTTGATGTTTTAATCACGGCAGGTAAATTGGTTCTGGCCGTTGCAGGCAAATAACTTCTTAAAACTTCTGCCGTAATAATTCTGTTTCGCTCTAAAACAGAAAGTTGTTCAGCAATATTTCGTAACTGACGAATATTTCCACCCCAGCGATGTTTTAATAAAACTTGAATAGCGTTATCAGTTAGTTTTATGGTTGGCATTTTATATTTTAATGCAAAATCGCTAGCAAATTTTCTAAATAATAAATGAATGTCTTCTTGACGCTCACGAAGAGGCGGTAAATTGATGTCAACAGTACTTAATCTGTAAAATAAGTCTTCACGAAATTTTTCCTTTTCGATAGCTTCAAACATATTAACGTTTGTTGCTGCCACAATACGTACATTGGTTTTTTGTACTTTACTTGAGCCCACTTTTAGAAACTCACCATTTTCTAGAACTCGTAATAAACGCACTTGAGTGGTTAATGGTAACTCGCCAACTTCATCTAGAAAAATGGTTCCGCCATCGGCCACCTCAAAGTAACCGGCACGGGTTTGTGATGCGCCAGTAAAAGAGCCTTTTTCATGCCCAAAAAGTTCACTGTCAATAGTGCCTTCAGGTATGGCGCCACAGTTAACCGCAATATATTTATTGTGCTTTCTGTGAGATAGTTGATGGATGATTTTAGGAATGCTTTCTTTCCCAACACCACTTTCACCAGTTACTAAAACTGAAATATCGGTTGGTGAGACTTGAATAGCCTTTTCAATGGCACGATTTAGTGATTGGCTATTACCAATAATTCCAAAACGTTGTTTTATAGCTTGAACTGATTCCATGAGTTAGCCCCCTAGCCCCCAAAGGGGGAATTTAAATTGTTAAATATTGTACTTATATGTTTTTTTATAATCACTAGTTTTTCTTTTAAAATCAATTTTTACCAGTTCTAATTCCCGCATCAGTTCCCCTTTTGGGGGTTAGGGGGCTTTTTGCTTCTCCAATAAGCGTAGCACTTGTGCAATCCGTAACTTTTACATTAACAAAATCGCCTACTTTGTAATGTGCTTTAGGAAATACACAAACAATGTTTTGAGGTGTACGTCCGGACCATTGTTTATCTGATTTTTTTGATTCTTTTTCAATCAATACTTCTACGGTTGTGTTAAGCCATTCTTTGGTTTTAATTTCGCTGTGAATTCTCTGTAAGTCTACAATGTCTTGCAGTCTGCGTTTTTTAGTTGCTTCAGGAACATCATCTTCCATATTTCTACCAGCCATTGTTCCTGGACGCTCTGAATAAGTGAACATATAACCAAAATTGTATTTCACATATTCCATTAATGATATGGTATCTTGAAAATCTTCTTCAGTTTCCGTTGGAAAACCTACAATCATATCTTGACTAATAGCACAATTTGGGATTATTTTCCTGATGTTATTAATTAGTTCCATGTACTCCTCACGAGTGTGCAAACGATTCATGGCTTTTAGAATACGATCGCTACCACTTTGTACAGGTAAATGAATATGATTACAAATGTTTTGATATTTAGCCATGGTTTCAATAACATCCATAGTTAAATCTTGCGGGTTTGATGTTGAAAAACGAACACGCATTTTTGGTTGTGTTTTGGCGCAAAGTTCTAGTAATTTAGAGAAATTAACCGAAGTTGCTTTTTGCATAGCGCTGGCTTTTTCAAAACCTTTTTTAAGGCCGCCGCCATACCAAAGGTAACTATCAACATTTTGACCAAGTAAAGTAATATCCTTATAGCCTTTACTCCATAAATCATTTACTTCTTCTATAATACTTTGTGGGGCTCTACTGCGTTCACGACCACGAGTAAAAGGTACTACACAGAACGTACACATATTATCGCAACCACGTGTTATTGAAACAAAAGCAGTAACGCCGTTTGTGTTTAAGCGCACTGGTGATATATCACCATAAGTTTCATCTTTTGAAAGTATAACGTTTATAGCATCTCTACCTTCATCAACTTCAGCTAAAAGGTTTGGTAAATCTTTGTATGCATCTGGACCAACTACTAAATCGACAATTTTTTCTTCTTCAAGAAATTTGGTTTTTAAGCGTTCTGCCATACAACCTAAAACACCCACTTTCATTTTTGGGTTATGGTCGCGTTTTACAGCATTATATTTTTCAAGACGTTTGCGTACTGTTTGTTCTGCTTTATCTCGAATGGAGCAGGTGTTTACTAAAACTAAATCGGCTTCTTCAAGGTTTTGAGTGGTATTAAATCCTTGATTTACCATAATGGAAGCCACAATTTCGCTATCGCTAAAATTCATGGCACAACCATAACTTTCAATAAAAAGTTTACGTTTGTTATCTTCTTTTTGTTCTAGAACTAAAGTTTCTCCTTGTTTGTTTTCGTCTATTATCTTTTCCATAATTTACTATCCCGATAGCTATCGAGACTCTTAGGGTCAATAAGTGTGCAAAGATACGATTTATTTATATTTTATGACAAAGTGGCAGTTTAAATTTTGATGTGAATTTTGAGTAAAGTTTGGTGATGGTTTTTCGCGCAAAGATGCAAAGATGCAAAGTTGAAAATACAAGCTGGTTGCTAAAACTAAAGCTATTACACGGAAAAGCGTAGAGTTTTCACAGAGATGCACGGAGAGATATGGACTTTAATTATTTTTAGATTCTAAATACTTAGTCGTGCAAAGGCGCTAAGACGCAAAGGGATGGTGGTAAATGGTTTGAGAAAAACGAATTGTTTTTTCATGAATACACGAATTTTTGTTTATTACTGCGACTGAACACCGTTATGGAGTATTGCAGCTACGAACAGGTGCGCAAGGGATAGTAATGGAAAGCCCACAGCGAGGCACGAGCGAGGACTTGCAGTGGATAGCCCGACCCTCCCGATAGCTATCGGGAAGGGATGCGCCAAAAAATTAATACAAAGATTTATTACTTTTCTACGCAACCAATTTTTCATTTTTGCATCTTGAATAAAACACCCAATCTATGAAAATTAAATATCTTTTTTTGTCCCTAGTTTTTATCGGCGCGTTATCTTGTGATAAGAATGATGATGCCGATTATGAATTTGTGCAAGTAGCTACGCCGCAGTTAATGAGTAAAACGGCTTTTAGAAGTTCGGTTGAAGTTACTGTGCCTAGAAGTATTGAAGCCCCTGGTAAGATTTATGTGTACCAAGATTATATTTTTGTTGGTGATGTGGATTCTGGGATTCATGTTATTGATAATTCTGACCCAAAATTGCCAAAAGCTATTAAATTTATTGAGATTCCTGGTAATGAGGATATATCGGTTAAAGACAATTTTTTGTATGCTGATAGTGCTACTGATTTAGTGGTTTTTGATATTTCGGACATAAATAATGTGTCTATTATAGAGCGATTGGAAGATGTGTTTAATGTTTATGATTATGATATTCCTGTTGAAGCTGAAGCGGTGGATTATGGGAAGTTTAATTTTGATGAGGATATTATTGTTGGGTGGACATTAACCACAGAACGACGAAAAAAAATTGATAATGTAGTTGATATAGTTTTTGAAGGTGGAGTACTAAATTCTGGTGCCGAATCTACAACGGGTACTGGAGGTTCTTTAGCGAGATTTCAGATTGTAGATAACTATTTGTATGCTGTTGGAAATTATGAAATGGCTATTTTTAATATTCAAAATTTAGCCGAACCTACTCTCGCCAATACTCAATATGCAGGATGGAATATAGAAACTATGTTTCAAGCGGAAGGGTATTTATATCTTGGTAGTACAAATGGGATGTATATTTATAATTTGGTTAACCCATCATCTCCTGAGTTTGTTTCAGAGTTTATACATTGGGAAGGTTGCGACCCTGTTGTTGTTGATGGAGATTATGCTTATTTAACCTTAAGAGGAGGCAATCTTTGTGGGCAACTTGAAAGCGTATTAGAGGTTATTGATATTAGCGATAAAACAAATCCAACTTTGGCTGCTAGGTATGATTTGGAAAATCCTTATGGTTTAGGAATTAAAGACAACATGCTTTATGTGAGTGATGGTGCGGCAGGTTTAAAACTATTTGAACTCGAGACGCCTAAAGAGTTGAAATTAGTAAATTCATTTAAAGATATTCAAGCTAAAGATGTTATTCCTTTAGAAAAAAGTTTGATTGTGATAGGGGGGGACACCTTGTATCAATACGAATATATGGAAAACAACATTGGGCTGATAAGCGCCTATATACTAAACTAGACTAAACAAATGTTGTTTCTAAATCTGCCTTCGGGCAGATTTTTTTTATGTATAATTGTAACTAATTTAGAAAAATAATACCGAATGAAATTCAAAATGATTGATAATAAATTTGAATTATATTTTCTTTAGATAAAATAGAAAATATAAGCATAGCCTTAGTTACGGTTCTATTTTATGTTGAAGTATAAAGGAAATAAAAACGAATTTAATCAGTTATTTTGAAGTTTATTCGGTATAAATACTTATTTATAACTAACCAAGCCATAAATGAATACATTTAAAAGTTTAGAAGAAAAGATAAATAATGCTAAAGCTTTAGATTTTAGCGACATATTTGATAGCGTTATAGAATTGTTTAAAAAAGTATGGCTTAAAGGTTTTTTAGCCGTTTTACTCGTTGTAGTTTTTGCTATTGTGGTAAATATTTTATTTTCTTTAATTGGCTTAGCACCCAAAAATAATCTTGCTTCTAATGGTTTTGATTTTGATGGGTTTTTTAGTTTTTATTCAGAAACTATAATTTATAGTATTCCACAAACCATTTTGATCAGCACCATAACAATAGCTATTGTGGCCGCATTTTATAGAATTTGTAAGCAATATGTTTTAGGAGAAAATGTGGTGGATGATTATTTTTATTTTTTAAAAAAGGAATACTTTTCTAAATTATTAATGCTTGGTATTATTCATACTGGTATTGCTGTGCTAGCACAATTCTTGTTTGTAATACCTTATATTTATGCGTTTGTGCCATTGGCTTATTTTACTATTATTTTTGCTAATAACCCAGATTTAAGCGAAGGAGAAATTGTTAAAGCAAGTTTTAAACTAGGGAATAAGAAATGGCTTATTACTTTTGGAACCATGTTCGTTGCAGGTCTTTTGGGAATGTTGGGTATTATAGGTTGCGGTATAGGGATTTTGTTTACCATATCTATAATGTATTTACCAGTGTTTTTTATTTACAAGGAAATTATTGGTTTTGAAGACACCAACGAAATAGAACAAATAGGTGTTAGCGACGATTCAGATTATTAATGTTTAAATAGCTTTTAGAATGAATACATTGGAAACTTTACTTAGCAAAATTGAAATTGCTAAAAACTTAGATTTTGGCGATATTTTTAGTAAATCCATTGAGCTTTTTAAGAAAGTTTGGGTGCAGGGATTGGTGACTTTGCTTTTAACCGTAATCATGATTCTGCCAATTTATTTTATTGCCATTATGACTTTGATAGCCATGGGAGTTATAGACCCAGAAGCTATGCAGCAAAGTGGAGAGCCAGATTTAACATTTTTAATTCCTATGTATCTAGCGATGTTAGTTGTAGCTTTCTTTGCAATGATTATTGGATTTGGGTTAAAATCGGCATTTTATAGAATATGTAAGGCTAAAGATTTAAATGAAACTTCTAAAGATGATTATTTTTATTTTTTCAAAAAACCTTATTTAAGAAAAACAATAAAACTTGCAGCAATAACATTTGGTATTAGTTTGGTTGCTGTATTACTTTGTGTTTTTCCTATTATATATGTTATGGTTCCTATTGCCTTAATAAATGTTATTTATGCTTTTAATCCTGATATGTCTGCTTCAGATATTGTTAAAATAGGATTTAAATTGGGTAACAAAAAATGGCTTATTACTTTTGGGTTAATGTTTGTAGCTGGACTTGTAGCTCAAATAGTAGGAATGATTCTATGTTTCATTGGCGTATTTGTTACGGCATCATTTGCTGCAATTCCGCTTTACTTCATTTATAAAGAAACTTTAGGAATAAGTGAACTAAATGCCATTGATGAAATAGGAACAACAACAGAATAAAAAATCAATTTTCAATATCAAAAACCTGTTTTTAAAATGTAAAAAGCAGGTTTCTTTATATAAATAACACACAGATAATCCATAAAATGCTACAGATAAACTTTTTTTCATATACATTTGTAGCTTCAAAAAATGAAGTATGGCGAAGAATTTAGTGATAGTAGAATCACCTGCTAAGGCAAAAACCATTGAAAAATTTCTAGGGAAAGATTTTAAAGTAGAATCTAGTTTTGGGCATATTGCCGATTTACCTTCCAAAGAATTAGGAGTGGATGTTGATGGTGATTTTAAACCAAAATACGAGGTTTCAAAAGATAAAAAAGCAGTTGTAAAAAAACTCAAAGACTTAGCTAAAAAAGCAGAAATAGTTTGGCTAGCAAGTGATGAAGACCGAGAGGGTGAAGCTATCGCATGGCATCTAGCAGAAACTTTAAAACTGGATAAAGACAAGACCAAACGTATTGTTTTTCATGAAATAACTAAAGACGCTATTTTAAAAGCCATTGAAAATCCTAGAGGTATTGATTACGATTTGGTAGATGCGCAACAGGCACGTCGTGTTTTAGATAGAATTGTGGGTTATGAATTGTCACCAGTACTTTGGAGAAAAGTAAAAGGAGGCTTGTCTGCAGGTCGAGTACAATCGGTTTCTGTAAGACTCATTGTTGAAAAAGAAAGAGATATTCAAGGGTTTACACCTTTAGGTTCATATAGAATAGATGCAGAGTTTTCAAATGAAGACGGACAAACCTTTAGAGCAAAACTTCCAAAGAATTTTTCAACAAAAGCGGAAGCGCAAAAATTTTTAGAGAAAAATGCTTCAGCAGATTTTAAAGTAGCAGATTTACAAAAAAAACCTGCAAAAAAATCACCCGCTGCACCATTTACAACATCAACATTACAACAAGAAGCATCGCGTAAACTCTATTTTTCGGTAAGTAAAACCATGACCATGGCACAACGCCTTTATGAGGCTGGTTTAATTACTTATATGAGAACAGATAGTGTTAATTTATCAGATCAAGCTAGAAAAGGCGCAGAGGCAGAAATTAAGGATGCTTTTGGTGCAAAATATAGCAAACCAAGAAATTATAAAGGAAAGGCAAAAGGTGCTCAAGAGGCACATGAGGCTATCAGACCTACAAATTTTTCTACGCATTCTGTAAATATTGATAGAGATCAAGCGCGTTTATATGATTTAATTTGGAAACGAGCTATTGCATCACAAATGAGTGAAGCAGAATTAGAGCGCACCAATGTTAAGATTAGTGCTTCAACACATAAAGAAACCTTTACCGCAAACGGAGAGGTTATTACTTTTGATGGGTTTTTAAAAGTGTATTTAGAAGGTACTGATGATGAAGATGTAGAGCAAGACGGTATGTTGCCAGCAATGAAAACTAACGAAACATTGCTTAATAATTACATTACAGCAACAGAACGTTATACGCGTCCGCCAGCACGTTATACTGAAGCGTCTTTGGTTAAAAAGTTAGAAGAATTAGGTATTGGTCGTCCGTCAACGTATGCGCCAACAATTTCAACCATTCAAAATAGAAATTATGTTGAAAAAGGGACGGTTGAAGGCGAGGAACGAAATTATTCGCAACTCACTTTACAACTTGGTAGTGTAAAAGATAAAATGTTAAGTGAAAAAGTTGGTTCAGATAAAGGAAAATTAGTGCCAACAGATATAGGAATTATTGTAACCGACTTTTTGGTGAATCATTTTGAACAGATTTTAGATTATAATTTTACAGCTAAAGTAGAAGCGGATTTTGATGAGATTGCTGAAGGTAATGTCGATTGGACTGAAATGATGAAATCGTTTTACAAAGGTTTTCACCCTGTAGTTGAAGATGTAAAAGAAAATGCAGATAGAGAATCTGGTGAGCGTATTTTAGGTGAAGACCCTAAAACAGGTAAACGCGTAAGTGTGCGTTTAGGGAAGTTTGGCCCTATGGTACAAATAGGTACGGTTGATGACGAAGAAAAGCCACAGTTTGCTAGTTTAAGTCCAGACCAACAATTAGGCAGCATTACTTATGAAGAGGCTATGGATTTATTTCAGCTTCCTAAATCTTTAGGTAATTACGAAGGAGAAGACATATTAGTAAATAATGGTCGTTTTGGGCCTTACGTGAAATTTGGTGATGCTTTTGTATCACTTCCAAAAGGAACAGACCCATTAAGTGTGGAATTGGATGATGCTATTGTTTTAATTAAAGAAAAGCAAAAAGCTGATGCGCCTATATATGTGTTTCAGGATTTGCCCGTACAAAAGGGTAAAGGGCGTTTTGGACCATTTATTAAATGGAACAATATGTTTATTAATGTTAACAAAAAATACGATTGGGATAACTTATCCGATGCAGATATTGTTGAGTTGATTGAAACCAAAATTCAAAAGGAAATAGATAAGGTTATCCATAATTGGGAAGATGAAGGCATTCGTGTTGAAAAAGCACGATGGGGAAGGCATAACGTTTTAAAAGGTAAGGTGAAAGTTGAACTTGCTAAAACTGTTGATGTTTCTGAAATGACTTTAGACGAAGCAAAAGCAATTATTGAAGCCAATGCGCCTAAGAAGAAGGCTGCCAAAAAGAAACCCACTGCAAAAAAGAAAGCACCAGCAAAAAAGAAATAATAGTAAATAATACATGAACTTTAATTTTTTATCTCCAGTTTCAGATTCAGTTTTAGCACATAACGAGCTATTATCTGCTCAAGCGCTCGGAAGAAAACTTAGAATTCATTCAGCACAACATGGTATTCCAGATTTGGAAGGCGTTAATGTTGCTATTCTTGGTGTTTTAGAAAACAGAAATAATGTAAATTATATAGGCGAAGAATTTCAACTGAATGAAATTAGAAAGTCGTTTTATGGGCTTTTTCCTGGAAGTTGGAGTACTATAATAGCTGATTTAGGCGATATTAATAGAGGTGAAAGTGTTGAAGACACCTACTTTGCTTTAAAAGAAGCGATAACTATTCTAGTGAAGAAAAACATCATACCCGTTATTTTAGGTGGCTCACAAGATCTTACCTATGCTAATTACAGAGCCTACGATGCATTAATTCCTATGGTGAATATTGTAAATGTAGATGCTCAGTTTAACTTAGGAGATTCCACAAAGCCTATAAAAAACAATAGTTTTGTTGGTAAAATCATTTTAGATCAGCCATACAACCTATTTAACTATGCTACTATTGGCTATCAAACCTATTTTAATTCGCAAGAAGAAATTGATTTGATGGATAATTTGTATTTTGAGTCCTATCGATTAGGAGCCGTTTCAAAAGATGTTACCATTGTTGAACCTGTTTTAAGAGATGCTAATATTGTAAGTATAGATTTAACTTCGGTGAAGGGGTCTGAAGTCAGTTTGAAACAAAAATATTCACCTAATGGTTTAGATGGTAAGGAAATATGTTCCATTGCGCGTTATGCTGGGATAAGTAATAAGGTATCTTCGTTTGGTATTTATGAATATAAAGCATCAAAGGATGACGCGCTTACGGCTATGCTTGTTGCTCAAATATTGTGGTATTTTGTGGAAGGCGTGAACTATAGAGTTAAGGATGATGATTTTTCAGATGATAAAAACTACCAAAAGTATATTACCTTAGTAGAATCTGAAGAGTTAGTATTTTATAAGAGTAATAAAACGGGAAGATGGTGGATTGAAATTCCTTTTTTAGCAGAAGTCAATAATAAATTGAAAAGACATACGTTATTACCATGCATGCATCAGGATTATATAGATGCCTGTAATAATAAGGTGCCAGATCGCTGGTACAAAGCACTGCAGAAGAATAGTGTGTAAGAGACTAAGACAGGTCGAACTACCAATTTCATCGTCGAAATGCTATTTTTCTACGATGAAATGTTATTTTTTTAGATAAAAAGTTGTTTTTTCCAAAATATATAAATATGTTTACGCTCTCAAAAATGATGCTTAAAATAATTAACCCCAAGTTTTCTATGGATATTAAGAAGTTTATATTACTAACCACAGTATTCGCAATGCTAGCGAGTTGCGGCTCTAAAGATAGGGGCGAACTTGTTGGTGTACAAGGAAAGAAATGGCACCCAGAAAAACCTTATGGTATGGAACTTATACCTGGTGGAGCATTTATAATGGGTAAGGCAGATGACGATTTAGCAGGTGTGCAAGATGCACCTTCAAAAACAGTTACTGTTAGAGCCTTTTATATGGATGCAACAGAAATCACCAATAGTGAATATCGTCAATTTGTACATTGGGTAAGAGATTCTATTGTAAGAATGAAGTTAGCTATTTTAGCTGATGAGGTAGGTTTAACCCAAGCAGATGAAGGAACTATTGGAGAGTATGCATTTAGTGATGCAGATCCTGAAAATATGTCGGTTTATGAAAAGTATATGTATGATAATTATACAGGTTTAGGGCCAACAGGGTACGAAGGAAGAAAAATAAATAAAGATATAGATTTAATACATGACACGTCTGAATATCTAGATGAGTATTATGCTGAGGTAATGGATACCATGTATTTGCCTTTAGAAGAATCTTATAATGGACAACGTACTTGGGATGTTACAAAGTTTAAATTCCAGTATAATCATATGGATATTCAAGAAGCTGCTAGAAATAGAGGTGTAAAACGTAAAGATGTTATTATAAAAGAAGAAATAGAGGTTTATCCAGATACTACAGTTTGGATTAGAGATTTTGCGTATTCATATAATGAACCAATGCATAATGATTATTTATGGCATGACGCTTATAGTGATTATCCTGTTGTAGGTGTTACTTGGAAACAAGCAAAAGCATTCTGTGAGTGGAGAACACTATGGAAAAACACATATCAAAAATCTAAAAAAGGATCTGCTATGGTAAATACGTTCAGGTTACCATCTGAAGCTGAATGGGAGTATGCTGCTAGAGGAGGACTTCAAGCTGCAACATATCCTTGGGGCGGCCCTTATACCAAGAGTGATAGAGGTTGTTTTATGGCAAACTTTAAGCCTGTAAGGGGAGATTATGCTGCAGATCAAGCTTTATATACTGTGGAAGCTAAATCTTATGATCCAAATGATTATAACTTATATAACATGGCTGGAAATGTTTCAGAATGGGTGAATGCATCTTACGATCCTTCATCTTATGAATACACATCAAGTATAAACCCAAGTGTAAACGATTCTAATAATAAACGTAAAATTGTAAGAGGCGGTTCATGGAAAGATGTTGCTTACTTTTTGCAAGTTAGTTCTAGAGATTATGAATATGCAGATTCTGCAAGAAGTTATATAGGATTCAGAACCGTTCAAGATTATATGGGGACACAAGTAACAAGTAACGGTAAATAAATTTTAATCCAAATCAATAATAATTAATACTATTAAATTAACCTACTTAAGTAAAAAAACCTACTTAAAATTAAAAACCGAAAATTATGGCAAAGTCAAAAGCAAGTAAAAAATTCATGAATATGGCCTACGGATTAGGAGCAGCAATTGTAATTGTTGGTGCACTATTCAAAATTATTCATTTCGAAATTGGACTTTTAACAGGTAACGTCATGTTAACTATAGGTCTTGTAACCGAAGCAATTATATTCGCATTATCAGCATTTGAACCTGTTGATGATGATTTAGATTGGGCTTTAGTTTACCCTGAATTAGCTGGTTCTCAATCAGCTGGAAAAGGAGGTAAAGAAAGTGCAGAAGGATTATTATCTAAAAAACTAGATGATTTATTAAAAGACGCAAGAATTGATGGCGAATTAATCGCAAGCTTAGGAGATAGCATCAAAAACTTTGAAGGTGCTGCAAAAAACATGTCTTCTACTGTTGATTCAATTGAAGCTACTAAGAAATATGGTGAGGAATTATCATTAGCTGCAGCTCAAATGGAATCATTAAACAGCTTATATAAAGTACAATTAGAAAGCGTTAATAAACAAGCAACTATCAACGAGGAGTCTATTGAAGATGCTGCGAAATTAAAAGAGCAAATGCAATCTTTAGCGTCTAACTTATCATCATTAAATGGTGTATATGGTGGCATGTTATCTGCAATGAATAAATAATTAGGGGTTAATCCCAAATTTAATATTAACCAAAAACCTAATTATACATGGCAGCAGCAAATTTATCACCAAGACAGAAAATGATTAATCTGATGTATTTAATATTTATAGCGATGCTAGCTTTAAATATGTCAAAAGAAGTGCTTTCAGCCTTCGGATTAATGAACGAAAAGCTTACCGAATCTAATCAAGCAACTGAAGCAAGAAATGACAGTTTTGTTGCTAGTTTAGATGTGAAAGCAGAAGATCAACCAGAAAAATATAGGCCCTTAAAAGCTAAAGCAGATGAAATTGATAAATTAGCGCATGATTTTGATGCTTATTTAGAAGATTTAAAAGGAAAAATGACGGCTAAACTTGATGATGCTACCGATTATGAAATTATGGATAAAGGCGATTACCTTGATAAAAATTTCTTTAAAGGCGACAAGTTAAAAGATGATGGCAATGAATTCATGAATCAAATAAACGGATTTAGAGAAGGTGTAGCTAAAATCTTGGCAGGCGAAAAAGGTATGGAAGCTGTTATTAAAGATGTTAATGACAAATTCAGTACAAACCCTGTTAAAAGAGGCGCAGGAACAGTTGGTTGGTTAGACCATAACTATAAAGGTTTTCCTTTAGTGGCATCGTTAACTAAAATGACCCAAATACAAGCAGATATTAAAACCACCGAGTCAGAGATTTTATCAACCATGTTACAAGGAACACTTGCTGGAGAAGTATCTATGAATAACTATACAACCTTAATGGAAACCACTAAATCAGCTTATTTTAACGGTGAGCAATTTGATGGACAAATCGTCTTAGGTCGTAAAGATGCATCAACAAAACCTAGTAGTGTTGAATTAACTTTAGATGGTAGAAAACTGTCTGAAAAGCAATATTCTATTGAAGATGGTAAAGTAAAGTTGAAAATTGGAGCTGGTGGTGTTGGTGAACATAAAATTGAGGGTAAATTAATTTTTATGCAAGATGGTATGCCTGTTGAAGTACCTGTAAAATCATCATTTGCTACAGTTGCTAGACCAAATTCTGCTACCATTTCTGCAGATAAAATGAATGTGGTATATAGAGGTGTTAAAAACCCAATGACCATTTCTTTTGCTGGTGTTCCAGATAATAAAGTTACGGCTAGTGCTCAAGGTCTTTCAAGAGGTTCTGGTAGTAGTTATGTAATGGATGCTACACGAGTTCAAGGTAGAGAAGTGACTATAAATGTTACTGCAACTTTACCTGACGGAAAAAAGGTGTCTGACAATGCTAAATTTAGAATTAAAGATTTACCAAAACCAACAGGAACATTAAGAGGTGAAGATGGTGCATTAAAAATGCAACGTAACAGTCTTGAAATTTCTACTATTGGTGCTAAGTTTGATGATTTTGATTTTGAATTACCATTACGTGTAACAGGATTTAAATTTAAAGTTCCTGGTCAACCCACAATAAATGTTAAAGGTAATAAGTTAGATAGTAGAGCAAAAGGTGCATTGCGTAAAGCAAAAAGAGGATCTGGAGTTCAAATATTTGACATAGAAGCAAAAGCTGGTGGTGTAAGTGTAATACTTAAAAAAGTATCGCCTGTTTTTGTTGAGCTTACAAATTAGAAAAAACTATTAGAGATAATCTTAGATAAGATTATCTCTAATAATTAAAATGTAAAATAAAAATTAAGATGAAACATCCATAACTAAGGTTAATTCCTTAGAAAATTATTAAAAGGATGTTACATGTGACTGTTGAAAATAAATAAATATATAACACATGAACTTAAAACGTTTTTTATTAACCGTTGCTATTGTTTTTACTACGTCAAGTATGTTTGCGCAAGCTAATATACTTAATGCTAAAAGTCCTGATGAAATAGGTGTGAGAACTGAAGCTCAAAAAGCAGTTGACAATGACAAGCCTTTGGAGTATGGTTATGTTGATGATAGAGATATCCTGTTTTCTAAAATGACTTGGGAAAAAGTTGTGCTTGATGAACGTGCAAATTTTCCACTTTACTATCCAATAGATACTAATAATATTGGTAGTGATAGAAGATCATTGTATGATGTACTTATGAAAAACATTAAAAACGGAAAAATAAAACACATCTATGATGATTCTTATTTTACAACAAAAAGAACCTTAAAAGATATTGAATCTGCATTAAAAATGGTTGATACTACAGAATATGGTATTGAGCAATTAAATGCTGGTGAAGAATTATCTGCAGAGTATATTAATCGAAGAGATATTACTGCTGCTGATATTAAAGAGTACCATATTAAAGGACTTTGGTATTTTGATAAGCGTCAAGCTGAAATGAAATATAGACTTTTGGGTATTGCTCCTGTAGCGCCAGATGTTAATTTTATTGATGATGATGAGCCAGATTTAGTACCTCTATTTTGGGTATTCTTCCCAGATGCTAGAGAAGTGTTACACGAGGCAAAGTCTTTTAATAATCAAAACAGTTCTATGCCATTTTCTTTCGATCATGTGTTGAATGCAAGACGTTTTCAAGGATATATTTTCAGAGAAGAAAATGTACAAGGCGATAGAGCCATATCAGAATATGTATCGCAAAATGCACTGATGCAATTACTCGAATCTGAAAGGATTAAAGATAAAATTAGAGATTTTGAACTAGACATGTGGACTTATTAAGCCATAATAATCTATAAAATTTAAGCGCTCACCTAAAAAGTGAGCGTTTTTTTTGTCCCCTTGAGGGGACTTTAGGGGTGTTTTTTTATCGAAGAAACAGAGCGTAGTTTAATAGGGGTGTTTTTGAAACTTTATTTATTGTCGAGAATAATTCCTTCCCTTTTTTAAGGGAAGGTGTCCGTAGGACGGAAGGGTTCTCTTTTTTTGAACTTGATGTGTATAAAGAAAGCACAATCTACTTATCTTCGTAACCAAATATGGATGTAGATTATATTATAGTTGGTATTGGAATTGCTGGAATTTCTTTTTGCGAGCAGTTAAGAGCAAATGGCAAAACGGTTGTGGTGTTTGATGATGCTTCACAGCAATCTTCAACGGTTGCTGGAGGTTTGTATAACCCCGTGGTGTTAAAACGTTTTACATCGGTTTGGAAAAGCACTGAGCAGTTAAATATTGCTTTACCTCTTTATGCCAATATTGAACACCGGCTAAATGTAAAATTAGATTATAAAATTCCCGTTTATAGAAAAATTGCTTCACCTGAAGAACAAAACGATTGGTTTACAGCTTCAGATAAGCCGTTACTTTCAAGATATCTTTCTCCAAAAATTATTAAGAATAATAATAATGCTATTGATGCCCCTTTTGGTTTTGGTGAGGTTTTAGAAACTGGTAGAGTTGATGTGAAAACCATGATTGAAGCTTATAAAACGGATTTATTAAAAAATAAGTTGCTGTTTGAAACGCCGTTTAATTATAATGATTTACAAACACAAAACGAAACTGTTAATTACCAAAATATAAATGCAAAGTATATAGTGTTTGCTGAGGGTTCTGGTATTAGGCAAAATCCATATTTTAATAATTTGCCTTTAAATCCAGCAAAAGGAGAATTACTGACTATTCACGCTCCAGATTTAAAAATTGATTATGTTTTAAAAGCGGGCGTTTTTTTGATTCCGTTAGGTGATAATTTATATAATGTTGGTGCGACTTATGAATGGAAAGACTTAAGTCATGACACTACTAAGAAAGCAAAAGAAACGCTTTTAGGGAAACTTAAAAAACTTATAAAATGTTCTTTTGACGTGGTTGATCAGGTAGCGGGTATTAGACCAACGGTTAAAGATAGAAGGCCATTGGTTGGTAAGCATCAAGAACACAAAAACTTATTTGTATTAAACGGGCTTGGTACTCGAGGTGTTATGATTGGACCTTATGTTGCTAAACAACTTTATAACTTTATTGAAAACAAAGAACCATTAGAAAAGGAAATTGATATCAATCGCTTTAAATCTTAAATTAAAAGTTAAACTAGATGTGCGTTAGAACTTGCAACGAAAAGCGTGACCGCCTGTCCTGAGCGCAGACGAAGGGTGTGGTAACCCCCCAAAAATTATTTCTTCGCTAAAGATTTATCGTAATTCATGAAAAAGTTAATCCAAATATTTCTTGAAAGCCTCATTATTACTGGCATAAAAATAATTAAAGTTGCAACAATAGATATAAAAATGTAATTAATACTTGCATTAAAAACAAAGTGACTTATTACAAAAGCAGCTACAGCAAAAGCAATGCCTACACCATAACTTACGTACATAGCGCCATAAAAAAAAGAGGGTTCTATTTTGTATTTGGTGCCACAGTTTGAACATTTTTCGTGCATGCTTAATGCCTCTGAAAGCACATAAGGGTTCTTGTTTTTAAACATGGATGCTTCATGGCATTTTGGACATGTACCAGTGAAAATACTATATAATTTTGTTCCTTTTTTAAACATATAAGGCGAATTATAAATATGATTTAATTCCTGTTTCAAGCATTATGCCGATATAGCATGAAAATAGCTGCAATTTATTCAACTATATTGAATTCATAATCGGTATAATTTAATGTACTTTTGCATGCGAAATAAAAATAGGTATTTTTGGTTAAAAACCGAGATTTCTATTTATTTCGGCTTTCTCGCGAATGCGGGATTCTAGAGCAAAAATACCATTTAAATAATTTTGCTCTGTAATAAAAGTTACATTTCTATGATGAACATTCATAATTTATCGATTTCATTTCAAGGGGAATACTTGTTTGAAGACCTTACTTTCAAATTAGGTAATGGTGATAGGATAGGGCTTATTGGTAAAAATGGAGCTGGAAAATCTACAATGCTTAAAATTCTATCAAAAGAAATGGAGCCTGATACAGGTCAAATTGCGGCAGATAAAGAGCTAAAAATTGGTTTCTTAAAACAGGATATTGATTTTATTTTTGGTAGAACTGTTTTAGAAGAATCTTACGAAGCCTTCACTGAAATTAAAGCCTTAGAGGCTAAAATGGAAACTGTAAATAACCAGCTGGCGGAACGTACTGATTATGAAAGTGATGGTTATCATCAATTAATGATTGATGTTAACGAACTACAGCATCAATATGAAATCCTAGGTGGTTATAACTATCAAGGCGATACAGAGAAAATTCTCCAAGGCTTGGGGTTTCAGAGACAAGATTTTGAGAAACTTACTGATACATTTTCTGGTGGATGGCGTATGCGTATTGAGTTAGCAAAACTGCTACTTCAAAATAATGATATTTTACTATTGGATGAGCCTACAAACCATTTAGATATAGAATCTATCATCTGGTTAGAAGGTTTTTTGCGACATTATGCTGGAGCCGTAGTTATTGTATCGCATGATAAGATGTTTTTAGATAATGTTACCAATAGAACTATAGAAATTTCTCTAGGGCGTATTTATGATTATCCAAAGCCTTATTCTAAGTATTTAGTACTGCGTGACGAGTTGAGAACACAACAATTAGCCTCTCAAAAAAATCAACAAAAACAAATAGAGCAGACTGAAAAGTTAATCGAGAAGTTTCGTGCTAAAGCTTCAAAGGCAACCATGGCACAATCGCTTATTAAAAAGTTGGATAAAATTGATAGGATTGAGGTTGATGAAGATGATAATAGTGTGATGACGCTTAATTTTCCAGTTTCAATAACACCTGGTAAAGTTGTTGTTGAGGCTGAAAACATCTCTAAAAATTACGGTGATAATCAAGTTTTAAAACATATTGATTTATTTATTGAACGAAATAGTAAAACGGCTTTTGTTGGACAAAATGGTCAGGGTAAATCTACACTAGCCAAAATAATTGTTGGTGATATTAAGTACGATGGGGGTTTAAAACTAGGGCATAATGTGCAGATTGGTTATTTTGCTCAAAATCAAGCTGAATATCTGGATGGTAATAAAACAGTCTTAGATACCATGATTGATGCGGCCAACGAAACTAACAGAAGTAAAGTTCGAGATATATTGGGATCGTTTTTGTTTAGAGGAGACGAAGCTGAAAAATATGTGCGTGTACTTTCTGGAGGAGAACGCAACCGTTTGGCATTAGCTAAACTAATGTTGCAACCATTTAATGTGCTTATTATGGATGAGCCCACTAATCATTTGGATATTAAATCTAAAAATGTTTTGAAGGAAGCTTTAAAACGATTTGAAGGCACGTTGATTTTAGTATCGCATGATCGGGATTTTCTACAAGGGTTAACCAATCTTGTTTATGAATTTAAAGATCATAAGCTCAAAGAATATTTAGGCGATATAGATTATTATTTAGAGCAACGAAAAGTTGAAAACTTACGTGAGGTAGAAAAACGTACTGTAGTTAAGGAAGCACCAAAGGCTAAGAAGCAACAATCATACGAAGATCAGAAAAAAATAAAATCTTTAAATAACAAGTTGAGTAATGTGGAGTCTAAAATTAATCAGCTTGAGCACAATATTAAAAAGATTGATTTAGAACTTGAAATTAATTATGAAGAAGCATCATCCAAACCTAATTTCTTTGATGAATATCAAAAAATGAAAACTGATTTACAGGATTTAATGAGTAAATGGGAGGTTGTTCAGCTGGAAATTGAGCAGTTTGTCGATTAAAATATGTTAAAATTTTATGTATTTCGTCGATAAAAATAGTTTTTAATCTAGTTTAGGTCTATATTCGTATAAGAATTAATCCCAAATTTGATCAAAAACATGAAGACTTTAAAATTAATAGCAATTTGTTTCTTAGTTTCAGCGTATTCGTTTGCTAACGTTTCTTCTACTGATAAGGATGCTTTGATAGCTTTATATAATGCCACTAGCGGTGCAGAATGGAATTCCTCTTGGGATTTAAACGCATCTGTTGATAAATGGTATGGCATAAAACTAGAAAACGATAGAGTAGTTGAAATTAATCTTCAATTTAACAATCTTAATGGCGAGTTACCTCAAGAAATAGGTAGCTTAACAAGCTTAAAAGTGTTAAACTTAGGTTTCAATAAACTAAAAGGAACGCTTCCCTCTTCAATAAAAAATTTAAAAGCATTAACAACTTTAGATTTATTTATGAATAGATTTGAAGGGAACATTCCTGAAGAATTAAGTGAATTGCAAAAACTTGAGTCTTTAAAATTATATAGTAATAGATTTTCAGGAGAAATACCTAGTTCATTAATGGGTTTAACTAACCTTAAAGAACTTCTATTAGGAAGTAATTTTTTAACTGGTCAGATCCCAATTGAGATTTATGCATTGTCAAAATTACAAAAGCTAAGTCTTATGGATAATAAAATGGATGGAGAGATTCCTGCAGAAATAGCTCAATTAAAAGATTTAGAAGAGTTGTTATTATCAACAAATCAATTTACAGGAGATTTGCCACAAGAGTTTATGAATTTAACAAAACTAAATACTATGATGGTTAGTGATAATAATTTAAACCAAGAGTATATTAGTGTTTCTGGTAAAAACCCACCTACATTGATGCATTTAGAATTGCAAAATGCAACAGCAACAATGGATATAGAAAAAGAATAAATAAAGTTTTTATGAAATTAGTTAGTTTAAGAGCCATCATTAATGATGGCTTTTTTAGTTTTATATTATGATAGAACATTTTTTTACATGCCCTTATTGCTGGGAAACAATCTCAATGTTGTTAGATCATTCTATTTCTAGACAATCATATGTTGAGGATTGTGAGGTTTGTTGTAACCCAATACAAGTAATAAATCATTTCATAAATACTGAATTATCAATGTTTCAAGCAGATAGCATCGAGCAATAATATTTTATATTTTTATGCTTGTAGAAATTAAAAAGGATTGTATATTTGCAATCCGAAATGATTTGGTCGGCATTATGAACCGAGAAGTTAAAAGCTAAGAAAATCATTTTAAGATTATATCGCGGGATAGAGCAGTAGGTAGCTCGTCGGGCTCATAACCCGAAGGTCACTGGTTCGAGTCCAGTTCCCGCTACTAGGAAAGACAAGCCTTCACAGAAACGTGGGGGCTTTTTTTATGCACTGGGTACAACATAGGTACAACAAATTGGTGTTTTATGGGACGCATTTTTTTTGATATGATTTAACAAGAAATCATGTAATATTTAATTTAGGTGATTATAAACACAGATAAAGAATAAGTAATAAAAATAATTATACTTAAATGCTTACTTTTTTTTATTTTGCTAAAAAGAATTTTATATGCTCAATTATGAGAACTACATAGCTGAAAACGCAAAGCCAAAACCCAAAGCGACAATAAATTCGTTCAGATCTTTTGGGTATTCTCTTAATACAGCAATATCCGATATTATTGATAATAGTATTTCAGCCCATGCTAAAACTATAATTATTGAAACTAAGTGGAATGGAAATGATTCTTATATAGCTATTCAAGATGATGGAATAGGTATGGGACTTGTTAATTTAATTCAGGCAATGACACCTGGAAGTAAAGACCCAAATGAACATAGAGAAAAAAATGATTTAGGACGATTTGGCTTAGGTTTAAAATCTGCTTCTTTTTCGCAATCTAAAAGATTAACAGTTATAACGAAAACCATTGATACTAGTTTAATAAAGAGGTGTTGGGATCTTGATTTTGTAAACGAAAAGCAAGATTGGTTATTATTGGATTATGTTTCAGATTCAAAATTTATTGAAAACTTCCAATTTAATTCAGGTACACTGGTATTATGGGAAAAACTTGATAGATTGATTCCAAAAATAAATAAGGCCAATGAAGATAATATTAAAAATGACTTTTACAGAAAGATAGGAGGGCTTAAAACACATTTAGAATTAGTTTTTCATAAGTTCTTAGAAACAAATAAAATTCAAATATTTCTCAATAATAATGAACTTAAAGGCTGGAATCCTTTTTTAAAAGGTAAAAGTAGTTTAATAACTAAAGAAAATATTTCTGGAATTGAAATTGAAAGCTATGTTCTTCCTCATATCTCTAAAGCGGATATTGATACTAGAATAGAATTAGAAAGATTAGATTGTTACAATAATCAGGGTTTTTATCTTTACAGGAATGAAAGGTTAATCAACTATGGTAGTTGGTTAGGATTCTTTAAGAAGAGTGAATATTCTAAATTAGTTAGGATTTATATAAATTTCGGTAATGAATCTGATAACCAATGGTCACTAGATATTAAAAAATCGAAAGCAGTTCCACCTTTATTCATTAAAAAGGATTTGGAAGTTTATGCCAAAAAAGCTATAGCAGAATCTAATCAGGTTTTTAGATACAGAGGCAATAAAATTAAACGTAATCCAGATCAGTCAAATTTAGAATTCAAACCTGTATGGTCAACAGTTAAAAATGATAGAAATAACTCTATTGATTATAAAGTTAATAAAGAACACACATACATACAGAATTTATTAGATAAAGAATTAATACCACTAAAGGATTTTAAGCAAGTGTTAAAGATTATATCAGATAATATACCAATCGAAACTATAGTCCATTATCAAAATCAAGATAATGATTATCATGAGCTGAGAGAGAACATTAAAATTACTAAAGATTTAGAAGTAATAGCAAAAAATATTTACACTCACTACAAATCCCAAGGTTATTCTCATGATAAGTGCCTAGAGTATTTATTAGTTACAGAACCATTCAATCAAATCCCAGAAATTATAGAAATATTTAATTAGTTATGGAAGACATTATCACGAGAATATTATTAACACTTGATTCTATTAAGGAAAACAGGGCTGAAGAAATTAATGATACTCAAATTGAGGATATTGTTACTAGGGAGGTGGATTTTTTTAATTCTATATCAATTAAAAATTTCAAAGTTTCTGATGTTTTAGAAGAGGTAAAGTCTAAAGTTAGAATTAGACCTTCAGAAATTACAGAATTAGTTGCAGATAATCATCAGAGTTGGTGGTACAATGTTAAATCAGAAAATAATCAATATTGGTATAGATATAAAGAGCTTCTAAAAAGAAAACATTTCCCATATATAGAATTAGATTCTTTTACAGATAGGATATTAGATAAATGCGAAAATCCAAAAAAGAAGGGCTCATGGGATAGAAGAGGATTAGTTGTGGGAAATGTTCAATCTGGAAAGACAGCAAATTATATTGGATTAATTAATAAGGCTGTAGATTCTGGTTATAAACTAATAATTGTTATAGCCGGTATTCATAACAATTTAAGATCGCAAACCCAAAGAAGAATTGAAACTGATTTTATAGGAAAAACAACAGGAGAGAATCAGAGATTTGTTGGTGTCGGTAAAATTAATAGAGAATTAGCGGCACCATTTACATTAACTACTGGCGAGAAAGATTTCAATAAAAGTATAGCTAACCAAACAATGGCTGATATTAGAAATTCAGGTTCAACAATTTTAGTAATAAAGAAAAATAAATCTGTATTAGAAAGTTTAATTCATTGGTTATCTAATCAGGATCATTCAGAAGGAGATGATTTTAATGTTATAAAAGACTTACCAATGCTTTTAATTGATGATGAAGCAGATAATGCATCAGTAAATTCTGGAAAAAAAGAAGACGATCCAAAAACCATTAATAAGCTAATAAGAATCTTATTAAGCCAGTTTGACCAAAAAACATTTATCGGTTACACAGCTACACCATATGCTAATATTTTTATACCAGATGCTATAAATTCAGAAAATGAATATATGGTAAAAAGTAAAAGATATACTTTAGGAGATGATTTATTTCCAAGGGATTTTATTATTAATATTAAAGCTCCCTCTAATTACTTTGGGGCTTCTCGTATTTTTGGATCTAGTAGTTGGGATGGCGATAATGATGATGAAGTTCAAGAACTAAATGTTATTAGATTTATTGATGATCAATCTGAAGATTCTGTGTTTCCAACAAAAATAAATAAAGATAATAAGGATAATTTACCTGATTACTTGCCTTTGTCTTTAGAAGAGTCTTTAAAGTCTTATGTTATAGCGTCTTCAATAAGATTACTAAGAGGTGATGACAAAAAGCATTGTTCAATGTTAATTCACGTAGCCCTATATGTGGCTTGGATAGATAAGATTGCTCATTTAGTAGATAAACAAATTACGGCTTATAGATATTTAGTTGAAGGTAATGACTATGAATTTATAGGAGAATTAAAATTGTTTTACGAGAAGGATTTTTTACCTACAACGGAATTAGCTGTAGATATTTTTAAAGAAGGAGAAGAACCAAAAATAAAAGTTCATGATTGGGAAGAAATTAAACCTTTTTTATTACAAGCTTTAAATAGAATTAAAGTGTTTTCTGTTCATGGCACTAAAAATTTAAGAAATAGATTTCATGAATATACTCATGAATTAGATTATACAGATCCAAATGGAGTATTTGCTATAGCTGTTGGAGGGAATAGATTATCTAGAGGGATAACTTTAGAAGGTTTGACAGTGAGTTATTATTTAAGAGCATCCAAGCTTTATGATACATTGATGCAAATGGGACGTTGGTTTGGTTACAGACCAGGTTATGTTGATTTATGTAGAGTTTATACCACAAGAGATTTAGTCGGTCACTACAGGCATATAACTGTGGCAACAGAGGAAATGAGAAGGGATTTTGATGATATGGCAGCAAGGAATAAAACACCTGGGGATTATCAATTAAAGGTTATGAGTCATCCATCAGTATTGAGTATTACATCGATGGGAAAAATGAGAGAGACTGAAAGTTTTAGAATAGGATTTTCAGGGGATGTTAAACAAACTTATGAAATATCTAAAAACGGAATTGATATTAGGAATAATTTTACTAATCTAAGCAATTTCATCAATGAGCTAAAGGAGCAACCAAAGTATGAAAATAGACTTTATTCTTGGCAAGGGGATTATGGAAATGAAGTGAAAGATTTTATTAGAAACTACAACACTAAGCAGTCAACAGTTAACCCAAGAATTCTTTCCTCTTATATTGATCAATTGACTAAAACTAAAAAAATCACAGAATGGTCAATTGCTATAGATAATAATATTAGTAGTACAGTGCTAATTGGGGAAAATAAAACGAGACACACAACGTATTCTATTGATACTCTAGGTAATAATAGTATAAACTTAAATTGTGTTGTTAGGAATGAAACGTCAATAAGCAGTGACAATAAGGATACTCTTATTATTTCTAAACATCAAATTCTTAATCCAAGACATCCTTATTTGGATTTAAATATAACAGAAGAAGATTTTAAAAATAACAAAGAGGCTGGTAAAAGAAAAAGTTATTTAATTCACAATGAAAGAGAAAAAAGTAAAAGAGGACTTTTAGTTATTTACCCTTTAGATCCAAGAGGTGTAAATCATATAGATACTGAATTTCCGCTAATAGGTTATTTCATAGCTTTCCCAAGAATTAAAGATGATGAAAAAGTTGAGTATTCAGTTAGGAAAGATTCATTAGAAAGTTCAATGGATTTTGATTATGATTATGAACAAATAGACGATGATACAAATGAATAAAAACATTCAGAATTATTGGGAAGAAATTGAGAAATCCTCAATTTCTCAAAACATTGTCAGAAAAGAAATCTTTGTCAAAGATGGTTTAAAACTTTTTTTAATAAAAGTTAAATCTGAAGACAAATTTGTATTGAGATTATCTTATCCCTCACTTGATTTTACTATTGATGATATTAAGTTTAAGGGAATTGAGTTTGTTAATTTTACTCATAAGGAATCTAATTTCAGCAACACTGATTTAATATTAAAAGATAATAGCTTACTAAGGATTTTTAATGCTTTTATTGAAGATGTATTCCTGAATTTTGGAGAGTATGAAACTCATCTTCAGTTGGTCAAGGTTTTTTGGAAGACTGTAAATACTTGGAAAAAACTTTTTGCGAACATTTCTTCATTTAAATTGAGTCCAGAAATACAATTAGGTCTATATGGGGAATTATGTTTCATAAATAAATTGCTTGAACTCAATAAAAACCCAGAAAGTATTATTAATTCGTGGTGTGGTCCAGAGAATGAAAGTCAAGATTTTAACTTCAACACATCTCTAGTTGAAGTGAAATCTACTAGACTTAATAATCCAGTGATAAAAATATCTTCGGAAAATCAATTAAATAATTCTTCGGAATTGCCTTTATATATCCTTTTGAATGCTTTTGATGTCATAAAATCAAGAGAAAATACTTTGCCAAATTTAATAAATAGAATTAGAACTACTTTGTCAGATTTTCCAGTTGTTATAGAAGTTTTCAATAGAAAATTAATCAACTTAAATTATTATGAAGAGGATGTTATTGAGTATGAGAATAGGTCATATATATTAAGGGATGAAACTTATTATTTGGTAAGTGATAATTTTCCTAAAATAGTATATGATGACTTAAAAGTAGGTTTGTTTAATGTTAGTTATTCGATTGAGACATCTGCATGTATTGATTATATCGTTTTATCTGAAGAGGTTATTAATAGAATATGATAAATCAAGAATTTGTTGAGTATTCAGAAAAAGCTCAAGCCGAAGTTAATATAAGATTTAATTCTTCGGATGAGGATGGAGCTACAAGAACTGAAAAGTTTACAGAATATGTCATTGACTTATTATCGGAAACAAGTGAATTAAATGATGCCTCTGTTTTTGATTTTTATTATTCTTTGGATAAAAGGGATGATATTGATATACAAATAAATGGTTACAGTTTATTCGAAGATTTGGATAGTAGTAAAGTTTTAGATTTGATAATAACTCTTTATGATACTGGTAATTCCGTTCATAAATTGTTAAGTAATGAATTTAATAAGATTATTAAACTAGTTTCAAAGTTTGCAAATAGCGCAATTAAAGGACATTTAAATGAAATTGAGCCTAGCTTAGCTAACGGTCATGTAAAATCTTTGATAACTGAGTTATTTAATAATAGGAATAAATACGACCGTATTAATTTTTACTTTTTAACTAATACTATTGTAGAGCAAAAGACACCACAAGAATTTCCGTATAAAGGCTTTGATCAATATACTGTGAATTATCACATTTGGGACTTAGAAAGACTGATGAGATTAAATAATTCAAATGGAAAGAAAGAACCCTTACAAATTGATTTTTCTCAAATTACTGACAAAAAAATTAGTTGTTTAGCTATGGGAGATGGCATCAATAATTCAGATTATGAATGTTATTTGGCTATTATGCCAGGTCAAGTTTTATGTGATTTATATTCTAAATATTATACTAGGTTACTTGAAAGTAATGTTCGAGTTTTTTTACAACAAACGGGGAAAATAAATAAAGGGATTAGGGATACAGTAATAAAGAACCCAAAAATGTTTTTAGCCTATAATAATGGGTTAACTGCAACAGCAGATGATGTAGTGGTAGCTAATAATGGGAGTTTAGTTTTAAAAAGTGTTTCGGATTTTCAAATAGTTAATGGTGGGCAAACCGTTGCGTCATTATATTATACTTTGAAAAAAAACAAAGATGTTTCTTTAAAGGATGTGTATGTTCAAATGAAGCTTACTGTTATTAAAGATAAAGAAAAAAAGAACAGTATTGTTCCATTAATATCTAGGTATGCCAATAGTCAAAATAAGATTTCAGAACTGGATTTATCTTCAAACAATAAATTTTTTCAAGAAATTGAAAGACTATCACGTAATATATTTGTGTCAAATATTCAAACACCTAACATTCAGACTTCATGGTATTTTGAAAGAGTAAAAGGTCAGTTCAGGGAAAGTTTAAATAGAGGGACTAAATCTTATCAGAGAACTTTTAAAGAAAAGAATCCAACGAGTCAAAAATTTTTAAAGTCAGAATTAGCTAAATATTCTAATGTATATCTTCAATTGCCTTTTGTTGTTAGTAAAGGTGCTCAAAAAAACTTTGTCTATTATGTAGATAAAGTAATAGAAAAAGATTTTAATTCAAAAAATAAATTACCAAGTAGAATATTTTATGAGGATTTAATTGCAAATGCTATAATATTTAGAACGGTAGATAAAATGTTTGGAAGAAAGGGGCAAAACCCAATAGGAGATACTAATTTAAAAGCGCCAACTGTGATATATTCAATTAGTATTATGCATTTTTTGACTAATGGATTAATAAATTTAAATAAGATTTTTGAAGAACAAAAGGTTGATGAAATTTTACTGCTGGAATTGAAAAAAATAATGTTTTTGGTTTACAAATTTTTAATCAGAGGAGAAGGTTTAGTTAGTGAAAAAGCAAAGAAAGAATCAACCTGGACTGATTTGCAGGTTGAATTTGAAAATCACAGATTACCTAATTTGGAATTATTTTTAATAAGCCAAGAAATCAAAGAGTCAAGATTGTCAGCTTATTATGCTAAAGAAAACGATGAGGTTGAGAAAAATGCAAATTTATCAAGAATAACAAATATTGGAAATCGCTTTTGGGATGGATTGGCAAAAGCAAAGATTTTAGGTCTTACTGATTTGCATAGAAGAAAAATAGCTTCTTTACAGTCAAAAATTAATAGCAACAGGTTATTAAGTTCAATAGATATAAAAAATGGAGTAATGTTATTGGATTTAATAGTTGAAAAATCTATAGACATAGAATCTATCAAAGAGAAAAGTAATATAAACAAAGATGTTTTAACAGATTTAGGTAAAGCAATTAATTTTCTCAAAAAAATTAGTGAAGAAGATTGGAAAAGAATAATCAGCCTTGGAGATTATAAACAAATCTTGACATTTAAAGATATTTCATTAATAAAAACAATAAGGTCGGATTTCGATAAAAATATAGATTCAAATCCTAAAAAGATTGAAAAAGTTTATTTAGCTGTTCAAAAGGTAAATGAAAAGTTTAAAATTTTAAAAAAATAGATTTTATTTGTTATTAATGAAAAATTATTCCTATATAGATTTGTTTTCGGGTGCAGGTGGTGTCACCATAGGTTTTAGTGATCAAGATTTCGAATTGTTATTAGCAAATGATATTGAAAAATCTGCTTTAGACACATTAAAACATAATTTATCAATTACCCACCCTGATATTGATTTGAATAGAGTTGTTTTAGGGGATATAAAAGAACTATATGAACTTCTTGAGTTATCACCCGTAGAATATGAATATGAGGGCTATAAGACTATAAAAACAAATAAAGAAGTTGATTTAAAAAGTAAAACTAGCGATGTAAAAGAACATTTAGGTGTTGATAATTTGCTAAGAGATATAGATATGGTCGATGTCTTGGTTGGAGGTCCTCCATGTCAAGGATTCTCTATGATAGGGAGATCTAAAAAAGCAACTATTGAAGAAAGAGTTGTTGGCTTTATTGATGATCCAAGAAATCAATTGTTTAAATATTTTTTAAAGTTTGCAGAGAAATATAACCCGAAATTAGTTTTAATTGAAAATGTGAAAGGTTTGAATTCTGCATTAAAATATAGAGATTTAATAGAGAGTTCCCTTAGCAATACAGGAAGTGGATATAATGTTTTTTCAAAAATAATTAATGTTAGAGATTTTGGAATCCCACAAAATAGAGAGAGAATTTTTTTTATTGGTGTTAGGAATGACCTTGCTCAATCAGTAACAGGAGATGAGATATTTAAGAAATTAGATGCGTATAAAGTAGAGTCTCCCATAAATGTTCAAATGGCAATTGGAGATTTGCCAAGTTTAATAGCCAATCCCAAAAGAAATAATTACGATGAGAAAACAGAAGTGAATTATGGTGAGTCAAATTGTTTTGGTATGAATATATCTAATAAAAGTTATAAAGAGTTAGTAGGTGAAAGGAACGAATATGTGAAAGGTATTAATTTTATTAAAAACAGAGAGATGTTGCCAAATTATTTATTTAATCATAAAACTAGATTTCAAAATAAGAACGATCTTTTCATTTTTGAAAATTTAGTAGCAGGTAAATATTTAAATGATAAAGAAAATAGTAAAGCATTATCCAAAGTGAAATATGGTGTTGTGAAAGAAAATGGAAAGAAGAAAGTAAAAAGTTTTTCAGATAAATATTTCAAATTAGATTTTTCTAAACCTTCGAAAACTATTTTAGCTCACTTAGAAACAGATGGTAATTCTTATGTGCATCCTGTTAATCCTCCAAGAAGCTTAACTCCTAGGGAAGCAGCGAGAATTCAATCATTTCCTGATTGGTATTTTTTTAAAGGAACTACTCGCAATCAATTTAAACAAATAGGTAATGCAGTACCTCCAATGATGGCAAAAATTTTTGCTAAAGAATTTAAAAAGGTTTTAAATAATTTATAAGATGAAAAAAATAACATTTATAGATTTATTTTCTGGATGTGGAGGTCTGTCAGAAGGTTTTTTGAAATCTGGTAAATTTGAGGGTTTAGCACATGTTGAATGGGAGTTGCCAATGGTAAAAACATTGAGAAATAGATTAGAGACTAAATGGCAGTATTCAAACAAAGAAGTGAATGAAAAAGTAATTCATTTTGATATTCAAAAAAGTTCAGAATTGATAAATGGAAATTGGTCAAATGAATCAATATTAGAATATGGCGAAACAAATTCAGAGAAAATTATAAAAGAAGGATTAAATGGTATTGTAAAGCGTAGTGTGGATTTGATAATTGGAGGGCCTCCTTGTCAAGCATATTCAATTCCAGGAAGAGCACAAGATAAAAACTCAATGAAAGATGACTATAGGAATTTTCTTTTTGAAAGCTTTATAAAGGTTGTTAATCGTTATGAGCCAAAAATGTTTGTCTTTGAAAATGTAACAGGAATATTAAGTGCTAAAACTGGAGGGGTTTTAGTTGTTGATAGAATTTATAAAGCTTTTTCAGAAGCTGGTTATGATATTTTGCCTCCCGAAAGAATAAAAGAAAGTATATTAAATTCAAATGACTATGGAGTTCCACAAAACAGAAATAGAGTTATTATCGTTGGCGTGAAAAAAGATAGTAACAAAAACGATTTAAATGATATTTATTTAAAACTGAAATCAGTACCTAAAAATATAAAAATTAACACAGTTAATGATGCCATAGGCAATTTGAAACCTTTTTATCCTTTAAGAAAACAATTAAAAATTGAAGGAAGAAATATATCTCATGATAATTATGATTTAAAAGATAAAATGCACTTTCCTAGATTTCATAATAAAAGAGATATATCAATATTTAAAGATTGGATTATTAATGGCTTAAATTCCAAAAAGTTAAAAGAGCAGTTAAGTTTTTATGCTACTAAGACTGGAAAAAATTCAAATTACAATAAGTATAGAAATCTAGTTTGGAATAAACCATCACCAACAATTGTTGCTCACCTTCAGAAAGATGGATTATTATTTATTCACCCAGATCCGAAACAAGCACGAACTTTAACTGTTAGAGAAGCAGCAAGATTACAATCATTTCCCGATGATTATGAATTTTTAGGCTCACAAGGGTATAATTATAAGATGATAGGTAATGCTGTTCCTCCCTTATTGGGAAAAAAAATAGCTTCAGTTTTATATGATACGTTAAAGTGAAAAAAGATTAGTTTTCAGTGTTTATAGGCTGTGATTCTTTATAACCTTTAAAAAATAAAATCTTTATTTCTAGAAACTGATCAAAAAAATGAAAGACTCAGAAAAGCTTAGAAAAAAAGTGGAATCAGAATTTGATAGGATAACTGATGCATTTGGCGGAGAGAGTTATTGGGCAATACATAATATAATAAGAAGAATAGACTTCATATTTCCTCTATATCGTACGGATGATCCAAAACAAAAAAAGATAGTAGAGGAGCTAAGAACATTTTATAGTTATGGTTGGGGTGTTTTATTAAAAAAATACTACAAAGATGTAGATATAACCAAATCACAACCTTTTACTTTAATGACGTCAGAATTAGTTTCGTGGTGTGATTCGAATATTATTTATTCGGGTAAGTTATCATTCTGTAAACAACTCATAGAATATGAGAAATCTAAATTAATAAAGATATCAGAAACAAAAGAAAATGAATTTGTATTTGATTACAACCACAAACATAACGGTCTTGAAAGATTCGACAAGGAGAGTTTAAATTTTTATGTAAATAATATTGTCGAGAAAATAATTCTTGAAAGACAAAAAATAAAGTCATTTGATGAGAATGAAATCAGAAAGGAACTAAAAAGAATTATTAGTAGTCCAGATGGTAAAATGATAGTCTATCATTCTACGCCTTTATTAGACGAATATTATAATCAAAGAGGTCATTTTCATATGTTGAGATCTCAAGGCTACGATGATTTCGATAAAAAAGATATTTTTGGTGATATTGAATATTGGCGATATATAGACTTAATAGAAATTATAATGGGAACTTCTATTATGAGACTTGAAGCCTGTCTTGAGCTAGTGAAATCGAATCCTAATATTGACTTACATAATATACTATCATATACTTGCTTTCAGGATAAAGAAATTAAAATGTACGCTCATTATCTAAGTATGAGTGTTCATGAGATATCACAAATTCTATCTTGTGTAACCCTTACAAAAGATAACTATAACTACTATTTAGATTATCCTTCTGCACCACCACCTATGTATTTTGAAGTTGGCAATAATTTGTTCGTCAAATCTATAGCTGGTGTTCTCACAAACCCAGTATTACTTCTTAATAAAGAATTAAAAAGACGATATAAAAAAGACTACGACAAATCAGTAAACAATCGAGAAGATAGATTTCGTAGAGAACTTTTTGAATTCTTTCCTGATGAAAGAATTATTAAGATTCCACGTGGAGTTAATATCTTTTTTCAAGGAATTAAGACAGACATTGATGCAATCGTTTACGACACTAAGACTAAAAATTTAGGTTTGTTTCAATTAAAATGGCAAGACCCATATGGTTACTCTATGAAAGAGCGCTATAGTAGAATAAGCAATCTTTTTGACAAGGCTAATGAATGGGTAGATAAAATGAAATATTGGGTTTTAAATAACGATGCTAAGACCATTATAAATTCACTTCAAATAAATAAGAAGAATATGAAATTTTCGGAAATAAATGAGGTCAAAATTTTTGTCCTTTCCCGTAATCAAATGAATTTCACAGGTGTAGAATTAAATGACACTGTAGCTTGGAGTTCATGGCATCAATTGATAGAATCTCAAGCTAGTGTAGAACTAAGTTTAGATGACCCAATTACAGAAATGTTTGTTAAAACTAAGGCATTAGAACCTAAAAGACGTGTCGAATATGGAGAAGTTGATAAAATTGAACCATTTACAATGGAATTCAAAGATTTCAATGTGTCATATAATAACTAATAAAGGGACAAGAGTACTTTTACTTTAATTAGCGTATTTTCAAACACTATTAAGTTTAGTATATAGGTTTAAATAATTATATTTTCATCCCCTTTTTTGCTCGCAAAAGAACAACATTCATTCTTGGACGACGGCATAAAGCCGTTTCGTTGCTCTTCACTTTTTATACGTCTTACCAAAACTGAATATTGAATATAGATAGCATCAAAAAGGTAACAGCGAAGGCTCTATGGGAAGTAAATGAAATAATTGACTTGGTAAACCATTTATTTACCTAGGGTCAATTATTTTTAGTTAGATTTAAAAAAAAGGAAAACGCTCTAGATATAATAAGTAAATGCTTGCATTAAATTGGAAATAAAAAGTATTCCAAAATTCAAATTTTTAAAATTAATAATAAGTGTTAAATCAAATACTGGTTTTAATAATAAAGGGGTTATGGTTGGAATAGCAAGAGGGTAACACGCTGCGCGATGTTACAACAATTTAACTACCTGAAAATCAAATATATGAGGATTTTTATGAATTGATTTTTCTGTGATTTTTCGTAAAAAATGCTCGCAGCCCACTGAAATCACGAATTTTTTTCAGAAAAAATCACGGAAATCTTAAATTTTGAGCTTGTTTGTGGTCTTTTGTAGGTGTTTTGTTTTTGTTTAAAAATAACACTGTATGCAAACTAATAGTTTGTATATTTGAAATAATATAAACTTAAGCAATTATTTTGATAGTTTAATAAAAGCTGAATACAGAAACTATTAGTTTGGAAAAAGAGCAAAAAATAAACCGTTTATTAAATTCTCAGCCTTTTGGGGTTGTATATCTTAGCTCGTGGTTAACAGAGAATGGTTTTTCCACGCAATTGTTAAATCGGTACAAGAAGAGTCATTGGCTTTATTCAATAGGTAGAGGTGCTTGGATGCGTGTGGGAGAACAGCCAACATACGAAGGTGCTATATATGCACTACAACAACAGGCTGAATCAAGTGTGCATATAGGAGGCAAAACAGCCTTATCTTTATTAGGGAAAGCACATTATCTAGAACTATCCATACAGCAAATTACTTTGTTTGGTGGCAGTAAAGAAAAACTACCTGCTTGGTTCACTAAATACAATTGGGATGTAAAAGTAAATTACTTTAGTTCTTCCTTTCTACCTTCTAAAGCTGGATTGCAGACTTTGGAGCAGAGCAACTTTAGTTTACAAATATCCAATCCTATAAGAGCTTTATTGGAATGTTTGTATCTGGCACCTAAAAAACAAAAACTTGTGGAATGTTATGAAATAATGGAAGGACTTAATAATCTTAGACCAAAGCAAGTTCAAGAACTTCTGGAGCTATGCACCTCTATAAAAGTGAAACGGCTTTTTTTATATATGGCGAAAAAATCACATCACGATTGGTTCAAGTACATAAAAATGGAAAAAATAGATACTGGAAAAGGAAAACGATCTATAGTAAAAGATGGTGTTTATATCGCTGAATATGGCATCACTGTTCCAAAAGAACTAGCAGAATATGAGTAATTATAAAAATCAAGTAGCCTTATTATTACAAGTATTGCCAGAGGTGGCAAAAGAAAAGTGTTTTGCGCTACACGGAGGTACTGCCATTAACTTGTTTATTCGGGATATGCCTAGGTTATCCGTCGATATTGATTTGACCTACATTCCAATAGAAGACAGAGATACTTCCCTTCAAAAAATCATTGCAGCTTTAGGTTACATAAAAGGCAATCTTGAGAAAATTTTGCCTAAAGCAGTAATTACTTTAAAGGAAAAGGTTTTAAAATTACAGATTACTACAGCTAAGGCTCAAATTAAACTGGAAGTAAGTCAAATAAATAGAGGCTTACTTAATGAACTTATCGAGTTGCCATTATGTGATAAAGCCCAAGAGGAGTTTGATGCGTTTTGTACTATTTCCGTAGTGTCGATGGGTCAACTATATGGCGGTAAAATTTGTGCTGCCCTTGACCGCCAACATCCGAGAGATTTATTTGATGTAAAAGACCTATTAGAGAACGAAGGGTTCACGGATGAAATAAAGAAAGGGTTTATACTACTTCTGTTGAGTAGCAAGCGACCTTTAAATGAAATGTTACAACCTAACTTAATTGACCAAAGGGAAACAATGATCACTCACTTTGATGGTATGAGTTCTGAACCTTTCACCTACGAAGACTTCGAGAAAACTAGGGCAACATTGATTGACACCATACGGCAAAGTTTAACGGCTAAAGACAAGGAGTTTTTAATAAGTTTCAGCAACCTAACACCTAATTGGAGTATTTATGACTTTGAAAGGTTTCCAGCCGTCCAATGGAAATTGCAGAACCTCACAAAACTTAAGACAAATAATTTAGAGAAGTATAATACATTCCATACCGCATTAAAAAAGTTGCTAGAATAACAATAACACCTCAACTAAAAATTAATAACTTTATCCAAAGCTGAATCAGCATCCTTATGAATAAAATTGGCTTGGTATCTTATGGTTGTAGTAACCGAAGAATGTCTGTATAATTTTTGAAGCATTTGAATCGGTATTTTGTCACCTGAAATATTTCCAAAACTGTGTCGTGCAATATGCATACTCATATTCTTTTTGATACCTAATTGTATTGAAGCTCTCTTTAATGCACGATTAAGATTTCTGGTAACGGATTGAGTTCTTACAGAAACTTCTTCTTGATTTTTTAAATCTGTATTTCCGAGATATGGAAATATGAGATTATTCTGTGTTTCTAATTCTCTATATATGTCGAATAATTTTTTTGCTTTCTCTGGAACTTTCAAAGAAACAAGTTTACTGTTTTTGTCCATTCGGTAAAGTAGACGGTCATCAACAATATCCGACCATTTTAATTGTAAGACATCTGCAATTCGAATACCGGCAAAATAGAAACTAATGAGCCAAACATTAACAGCATTTTGCTGTGCTTCCGACAGATTGTTGGCACCTTCCAACTTCTGAATTTCTTCTTTGTTCAATCCTATTTTTTGAGATTCTGGAATGCGAATCGTCACTTTGCCTTTTCCAAATGGATAACGCTCTCTATCAACTATGGATTCAGATATAGCAAGATTGTAAATAGTTCTAATCAGAATTAGATAATTTACAGCAGTGCGTGGAGAACGTTTCTTATTTTCTAAAAGATAGCCTTCAAAACGTTTAAGTAAGGAAGGAGTTAATTTACTGAAAGAAAGTTCGTCTTGCTTTAAAAATTCTTTAAACTTTTTTAAACGTCCAAACTCGGTATCGTATTGATGGTGTTTATTCCTTCCTTTGAGGTTTTGAAGATGGATATTGGCTACCGCAAAAAAATCCAATTCCTTTTTAACAATCACCTTATTTCTTATTTCTGAAACCGTCTGATATTCGGGTTTCATTTCTGCTTCCAGAGTTTTGCGGTTAGCGTCTGCAACTTTGCTTAAAATGAAGTTATTAATAGCATTACTGTTGGGATGCGATTTTCTAACGATTCTATTTCTTTCGTCCCAATACTTTTCATTAATATATTGTCCAGTGCTTACAAACGTACTTTTTCTGTCTTTGGTGATGCGAATCGCAATCGGACATAGACCAGCTCTGTTTTTCTTTTTCCTTAAAACTGCCCTTACCGTTGCCATAACAAATCCTTTAGATTATAAAGATACGAATTTTGGGTACAACATAGGTACAACATTATATGATTTTATATGCTATTATTTGATATCAAGAGCTATAATAAAATACATAAATCATTGATATTGAGTATATTTATGTTAAATTGATACGTATGGGTAAAACACTCATAACCCGAAGGTCACTGGTTCGAGTCCAGTTCCCGCTACTAGTAAAATCAA